>NZ_JBLZPH010000073.1:30761-41047 GCF_049199205.1 Shinella sp. M31
GATTGGCGGCCATGTCGCCATGCCGAATGACGGCGTCTATCCCGCCGCCAAACACGGTCTTACCGGCCTGATGCGCAGCATGGCTGTCGAATACGCCCCCCACGGCATCACCAGCAACGCCATCGCGCCCGGCTGGTTTGCGACGGAAACCAATGCCGCGATGGCCGCCAATGACGACCTCATGCCCTTCGTGCGCCAGCGCATTCCCGTCCAGCGCTGGGCGCGTCCCGACGAAATCGCCGGTGCGGCCCTCTTCCTCGCCAGCGACGCCGCCTCTTTCGTCAACGGCCATGTGCTCGTCGTGGATGGCGGCATGACCGTCAGGATGTAGCCGCTGGGGGTTGCCCGACGCCGAGGCGAACTCGCTTCGGCTGGAAATGCTCTACCCCGCCGCCGCGGCCTCGAGCGGCGCGATATCCAGCTTGACCATCTTCAGCATCGCCTCGGTGACGCGCTTGACCTTTTCCTGATCCGGGTCGCTCATCAATTCGCCAAGCCGCGTCGGGGCAATCTGCCAGGAAAGGCCCCAGCGATCCCGAAGACGCACGGGGCCGGAACGTTCCGACATGCCCTGCGAAAAATCCGCCTATCCCGCAAACTCCTCGATGACCGCAAGGAAGGCTTCGCCGAACCGGTCGCGTTTGGATACGCCGATACCGGGAATATCCAGCAGCTCCTCCAGATCGCTGGGGCGCTCTCTGGCGAGCGCAATCAGCGTCGTGTCCGGGAAGACGACATAAGGCGGCACATCGAGGTCCTTGGCGATGGTAAGCCGCTCGGCACGCAGGAGTTCGAATAGCTCGCGATCCGACCCGGACAGGTTCGAGCGCTCGCGCGCGGCGGGCGAGTTGCCGGCCTTCGGCTTGCGCCCGCTCTGCGGCCGATCCTTGCGGAACAGCACCTCCCGTTCATGGCGGAAGACGGCGCGCGCCTCCTCCTCCAGTTTCAGCGCGCCGAAGGCCGAATGGTCGACGCTGATCAAGCCCATTGCCAGCAATTGCCGGAAGATCGATTGCCAGATGCGCGGTGCGATATCCTTGCCGGCACCGAACACGGGCATTTCCGTATGGCCGAAGCGCTGAGTCTTTTCGTTCTCGACGCCCATCAGCACATCGATGACATGGCCCGCGCCGAACCGCTCGCCGGTACGATAGACGGCGGCAAGCGCCTTGATCGCCGCCTCGGTGCCATCCCAGGTTTCGACCGGATTGCGGCAGGTGTCGCAATTGCCGCAACCGCCCGCATGCGCCTCGCCGAAATGCGCGAGAATCGCCTTGCGGCGGCAGCCAGCCGTTTCGCAGATGGCGAGCAACGCGGTCAGCTTGCCGCGCTCGATGCGCTTGATCTCCTCGGCCGCATTGCCCTCGTCGATCATCCGCCGCCGCTGCACGACATCGGCCATGCCATAGGCCATCCAGACCTCCGACGGCAGGCCGTCACGCCCCGCGCGCCCCGTCTCCTGGTAATAGGCCTCCACCGAACCGGGCAGGTCGAGATGGGCGACATAACGCACATCCGGCTTGTCGATGCCCATGCCGAAGGCGACGGTGGCGACGAGGCAGAGGTTCTCCTCCTTCAGGAAGGCATCCTGGTTGGCATCGCGCACCGCCCGGTCGAAGCCCGCATGATAGGGCAGCGCCCGCACCCCTTGCGTGTTCAGCCATTCGACGGTGTCCTCCACCTTGGCGCGCGACAGGCAATAGACGATGCCGCTCTCGCCCTCGTGCTTCGACAGGAAGCGCAGGAGCTGCTGGCGCGGCTGGTCGCGCTCGGCGATCTCGTAGGCAATGTTCGGCCGGTCGAAGCTCGTCGTGAAGACCTCTGCATCCTCGAGCCCTAGCCGCTCGATGATGTCGTCGCGGGTGTGCGGATCGGCCGTCGCCGTCAGCGCGATGCGCGGCACGCCGGGGTAGCGTTCGCCCAGCATGCCGAGCGCCCGGTATTCCGGCCGGAAATCATGCCCCCATTGCGATACGCAATGGGCCTCGTCGATGGCAAAGAGCGCAATACGGGCATCCGCGACGAGTTCGGCAAAACCGTCCGTGACGATTCGCTCCGGCGTGACATAGAGAAGGTCGAGATCACCGGCGCGCATGGCGTCGCGAACGGCAAAGAACTCCTCACGCGACAGCGATGAATTGAGCCCGGCCGCCCGCACGCCAAGCTGCTTCAGCGCCTCCACCTGGTCGCGCATCAGCGCGATTAGCGGCGAGATGACGATGCCGACGCCCTGCCGGCAAAGTGCCGGAATCTGGAAGCACAGCGACTTGCCGGCGCCCGTCGGGAACAGCACGACGGCATCGCCGCCCTGGGCAACATGCTCCACCACGGCCTGCTGCTTGCCGCGAAAGGCATCATAGCCATAAACGCGCTTCAACACGTCGAGCGGCGTGGCGTCAGGCGCATCGAACAGCGCGGCAAGGGAACTGGAGGATCTGGTCTGGGTCATGGTCAGCACGTTTTCCCCCATTCTGGCCAGCCCGTCCACATCGGCAACCCTTTGCCCCCGACTTTTCACGTCCCGCATAATGTTCTTGATTTGTTCTAGTTTCAAGATAAAGTTGCAGCCGTGGAGGAAAATTATGGCGGATGGCTACGCGACGACGCCTCTGACGCCGCCGCAACGGTCGCATTCTGCGATGCGGTGCTCGCAACGTTCGGATGCGTTGTGCGCGACGCACACCCTTCGATGAAGCAGCGCCGAGCGTTGGGAACGGCACGACAGCGTTTGTTTTTACCGCACTATGCGACGCCGAAGCGAGTCAGGTTCGGCGAGGAATGCTCTAACGTGCAGCCGGGCCCTTCACGCGGCCGGACATGACGCCGAAACCCTCGATGATCGCCTCCTGGCTTTCGAGGCGCACGGTTTCGTTCTGTACCTCCTGCAGGGCGCGAAGGATTTGCGGCACGCGTTCGCCGTCGCCCTCCTCCGTCGCGAGCGCCAGTTCGCGCTCAAGTTCGCGGCGCTGCCAGAGCAGGGCGCGGGTGCGTTTGTGCAGGGCGAGCGCCTGCTGGTAGCCCTCGTTCGCATCCTCGGAGGCGGCCTCGGCCGTCGCCGTCCAGAGGCGGGAATTGCGCACCTGCTGCTCGAGGCCCTTCAGCAGCGTGTCGAAGCCGGCGGCCTCCAGCTCCTCGATCAACCGGGCGCGATCGAGCCGCGCGCCGATTGCACCGGCAATGCCGATCAGCGACGACCAAAGGCGTTGCAGGTCGCGGTTCTCGTATTCGATGATGGCGATCTCGTCATAATGGCTGAAGAGAAGATCGGGGTGATTGACCACCGTGAGCGCCAGCACGCTTTCGCGAAGCGCGGGCAGCTCCTGCGCGCCGCGCACCAGCGCCGAACGGGCAAGCCGGTCGGAAATGCCCGACGGCATCGCATTGCCCTGCGCGGCACCTCGCCCCCCGCCGCCGCGCGGCTGGCGGTTTCCGGAAAAGCCGCCGCCACCGCTATTACCGCCAAAGTTGCCGCCTTGGCGCTGGACGGGTCGGAAGAAGGTGTTCAGCCGGTCGCGCATATCCTGCTGGTAATGACGGCGCACGTCCTCGTCGGCAATGACCGCCGTCACCTGGCGCAGGCGGGCCTCCAGCGCCGCGCGGCTTTCCGGCGTTTCGAAATTCGCGCCCTGCACTTCCCGGCTCCAGATCATTTCCGCCAGCGGGCGGGCGCTCGCCATCACCTTGTCGAACGGCGCCCGGCCCTCGTGGCGCACGAGATCGTCCGGATCCTTGCCATCGGGCAGCAGCGCAAAGCGCACGGTGCGCTCCGGCTTGATGAAGGGCAGCGCAAGATCGGCGGCACGGTTGGCAGCGCGGATGCCGGCACCATCGCCGTCGAAGCACAGCACCGGCTCCGGCGTCATCTTCCATAGCAGGTCCAGCTGGTTTTCGGTGAGCGCCGTGCCGAGCGGGGCCACGGCATTTTCGATGCCGGCCTGATAGAGCGCGATCACATCCATATAGCCTTCGACGGCGATGATGGTACCGGTGGTTTTTTCGTCTTGCGCGGCGTTGCCGGCGCGGTTCGCCCCCTGCATACTCTTGCGGGCACGGGCGTGGTTATAAAGCACGTTGCCCTTATGGAAGAGTTCCGTCTCGTTGGAATTCAGATACTTTGCCGGCGCATCCGGCGACATGGCGCGGCCGCCGAAGGCGATGACCTTTTCGCGGATTGACAGGATCGGAAACATGATGCGGTCGCGGAAACGGTCGTAGGACACCGGGATTTCCGGCCCATGCACGACGAGACCGCAGGCTTCGATCGCCTCCTTCGGCACGCCCTTGCCGGCCAGATGCTCCTTCAGCGCGTTGCGGCTGTCGGTCGCGAAGCCGAGGCGGAAGGTCTCGATGGTGCGGCCCGTCAGGCCGCGGTCGCGCAGATAGGCGCGCGCCTTGGCGCCGGCCGGCGTCTGGAGCTGGTCCTCGAAGAAGCGGGTCGCCATTTCCATGACCTCGACGAGACCCATGCGCTCCTTCTCGCGCTGTTCGGCCTGTACGTCCGGCTGCGGCATGGCAACGCCCGCCATGTCGGCGATCTGCTGCACGGCCTCGGGGAAGGACAGCCCCTCGAGATCGGTGAGGAAGCGGAAGTGATCGCCGGAGACGCCGCAGCCAAAGCAGTGATAGCGGCCCTTGCGGTTCTCGCAATGGAAGCTCGGCGACTTCTCGCCATGGAACGGGCAGCAGGCCCAGTAGTCGCCGCGCGAAACGTTGGTCTTCTTGCGGTCGAAGGTCACGCGCCGGCCGATCACGTCCGAAATGAGGACGCGGTCACGGATCTCGTCTAGGAAGGCGTTGGAAAAGCGCATGGATACCTCGGTTGAGGTTCATATAACCATCCGCAAGGCCAGCCGCCAGCGATAGTCGCCCACCCACAGCAATTCACAGGCCCACGGTCAAATCCCAGGCCTCAAAATCCCATGTCCGGCGTATAGAAGCAACGCGGCATGTCTTCCGTCGAATAGAAGTAGAGATGGTACTCGCCATACTGCGAGCGAAGGGCCGTCAATCGCCGCCGGCGCTCGTGCAAAACGCGTGGCGAAACAAAAAGGGCGGCCCGAAGCCGCCCTTTCCGATCGATACGCTCTGCCCGTTATTTCAGCAGGTCCTTGACCACGCCGGAGGCCTTGGCGAAATCCATCTGGCCGGGGAAACGCTCCTTGAGCACGGCCATGACCTTGCCCATATCGCGCAGGCCCTGCGCGCCGATTTCGGTGATGACGCCGGAAATCAGCTCGCGCACCTTCTCGTCGGAAAGCTGCTCGGGGAGGAAGCCCTTGATCACGGCGATTTCCTGCTGCTCCTGGGCGGCAAGCTCCGGGCGGCCGTTATCGGCAAAGATTTTGGAGGATTCCTCGCGCTGCTTGATCATCTTGGCGAGGATCTGCAGCACTTCGTCGTCCTCGACGGGGCCTTTGCCCACGCCGCGGTTGGCAATGTCGCGGTCCTTCAGCGTTGCCTGGATCAGGCGCAGCGTGGAAACACGGCAGGCGTCCTTTGCCTTGAGGGCTTCCTTCAGGTCGTTTGCGAAGATTTCGCGCATTCTTTTCTCCATGAAAGGCGGTCGGCGCCGGATGCGCGACCAAGCCTTGTCGTCGTTTCCTTGTGCATGCTCATAGACCGGCAAAGGTCTTATCCGCAAACGGATTGCGCAAGCGCCTGATTTCAAACGCTTTATAATTCAACGCAATCCACAGGCGGCGGTTGACCCCGTCATCCGCTTTGTCTATTTTCCGGCACCTGCACGAAATTTGGCAATCAGGGCGAACCAACGCGGGTTTCCGCGCGCCTTTGCCTGCGACCTCAAATGGTGCCTGGTCCCCCGGCTTTCAAGCCGGTGGCGCTCGGTGCCGGAAACGGGATGAACATGACCTCGACCCCCGCATGGACCACTGAAAAGCCGACCGCCCTGCTCGTCCTCGCCGACGGCACGGTCATCGAAGGCAAGGGCATCGGCGCCACCGGCAAGGTGACGGCTGAAGTCTGCTTCAACACGGCGCTGACGGGCTACCAGGAAATCCTGACCGACCCCTCCTATCTCGGCCAGATCGTCACCTTCACCTTCCCGCATATCGGCAATGTCGGCGCCAACGACGAGGACATCGAAGACCTGACGCCCGCCGCCCGCCACGGCGCCGTCGGCACGATCTTCAAAGCCGATATCACCGATCCCTCGAACTACCGCTCGGCAAAACATCTCGACCAATGGCTGAAGGCCCGCGGCATCATCGGCCTTTCGGGCATCGACACGCGCGCGCTGACCGCCTGGATCCGCGAGAACGGCGCGCCGAATGCCGTGATCGCGCATGACCCGAACGGCGTCTTCGACATCGAGACGCTGAAGGCCGAGGCGAAGGCTTGGAGCGGCCTCGTCGGCCTCGACCTCGCCAAGGTCGCCTCGTCCGGCCAGTCCTCGCGCTGGAGCGAAAAGCCCTGGGTGTGGAACGAAGGCGCGCAGGACCTCGCGGACGCCGACGTGAAATACCATATCGTCGCGCTCGACTACGGCGTGAAGCGCAACATCCTGCGCCTCTTCACCGGCCTCGGCTGCAAGGTCACTGTCATGCCGGCAACATCGAGCGCCGAAGACGTGCTGGCGCAGAAGCCGGACGGCATCTTCCTGTCGAACGGCCCGGGCGACCCGGCCGCAACCGGCGAATATGCCGTCCCGGTCATCAAAAAGCTGATCGAAAGCGGCCTGCCGATCTTCGGCATCTGCCTCGGCCACCAGATGCTTGGCCTCGCCGTCGGCGCCACCACCGAGAAGATGCACCAGGGCCACCATGGCGCCAACCACCCGGTCAAGGACCACACGACCGGCAAGGTGGAAATCGTCTCGATGAACCACGGCTTCGCCGTCGCCTCGTCCTCCCTGCCGGAAGGCGTGGAAGAGACCCACGTCTCCCTGTTCGACGGCTCGAACTGCGGCCTGCGCCTCGTCGGCAAGCCCGTGTTCTCCGTACAGCACCACCCGGAAGCCTCCCCAGGCCCGCAGGACAGCCACTACCTCTTCCGCCGCTTCATCAATCTGGTGCGCGAGAAGAAGGGTGAAGAAGCCCTGCCGGAACGCGCGTAAGCAGCGCCCCGCAGTCGCCGAAGTTCGAAAGGCCCCGGTAGGATATGCCGGGGCCTTTTCATTTCGGAACCATTTTGCGCAACGATCGGCAGGCCGCCGATCAGGCGCCCTGTCGCACCAGTCGGTAGAAGCGCCAGTTCAACAGGATCGCCGCCGCGGCGAGACCGCCGACGAAGCCGAACCAGATGCCGACGCCGCCGAAGCCGGCCGGGAAGGCGAAGAACCAGGCGCAGAAGAAGCCGATCGGCCAATAGGAGATCAGCGCCATGACCATCGGAATGCGCGTATCCTTGAGACCGCGCAGCAGACCGGCGGCGATGGCCTGGAGACCGTCGACCAGCTGGAAGATGCCGGCGATGACCACGAAGGGACCGGCGATCGCCAGAACCGCGGCCGAATCCTTGCCCGCCTCATCGAGGAAGATCGCCGCAAGCTTTGTGGGGATGCTGGCAAAGAGCACGCCGCCACTGATGGAAATGACCACCGCGACCGCAAGGACCGCCAACGAGGCGCGCACGACGGCCAGATGATCGGCGCGGCCGTGCGCAACGCCGACGCGCACCGTGCCGGCCTGCGCGAGACCGAGCGGGATCATGAAGGCGATGGAGGCAAGCTGGAGCGCGATGCCGTGGGCGGCGAGTTCCAGCGTGCCGATATTGCCCATCAGCAGCGAGGCGCCGGTGAAGAGACTGACTTCCGCCAGCATCGTGAAGCCAATCGGCAGACCGAGATGCACGACCTCTCGGAAGGCCGGCCAGTCCGGCCGCCAGAAGCGCACGAAGAGCTCGTAGCGGCGCATTTCCGGCCGCCACTGTATGTAGGCCGTCAGGAGCAGGAAGCTCAGGATATTGACGGCGACTGAGACGATGGCCGCGCCCTCGATGCCCAAGGCCGGGAAGCCGAAGCGACCGAGCACCAACGCATAGGCGAAGAAGGCGTTGATCGAGAGGATCGTGATCGTGACATAGAGCACGATGCCGGCGCGCCCCACCGCGCTGACGAGGCCGCGCAGCGTCATGAACAGCAAAGCGGGCGCCATGCCCCATTGCACGATCTTCAGATAGCCGCCGGCAAGGGCGGCCACTTCCGGCTTCTGGCCGGCATAGAGCAGGATGCGTTCCGCATTGTAGAAGATCGGCGCCGTCAGCGCCGAATAGAGGAGCACGACCCACATGCCCATACGGACGGCCCGGCGCACCGCGACCGGATCACCGCGCCCATAGGCCTGCGCGACCATCGGCATGACCGCATTGGCAAAGCCGGAGCCGAAAATGAACAGCGTGAAGAAGAACTGGCTCGACAGGACCAGGGCCGCGAGATGAACGGCACCGAGACGGCCGACGATGACGACGTCGGTCGTGTGAATGCCGAGCTGGGCGAGCTGAGCGCCGATCAACGGCACGCCCAAGGCGAAGGTCGCCCGGAAATGGGCGGGCCAGCTGTTGTCCGCGCGATGCGTTGCCATGTGCATGATAGTTCTCACTTTCGCATCGCTTCCGATCACAAGTTCCGGTCGCGATCAATCGACTAGAATTGATGTTTTCATCAAAAATGCGCGAATGCGGCCAAAATGACCGCATTTTCTCGAAAATTTCGCAGAAATGTCACCTCTGAAAGCGGTTCAAGGGCCTTCCGGCGCCATTTTCGCCACCGGACCGGTTCCTGCTCCACGCAGCTTGGTAACGAAGATTAGAAGCCCGATTAAGAGGATCGCGGCTGCCACGGCATAGGGCGCACCGGCAAAGACGACGGGGGCATGGGGTCCGGTAAAATGGCTGAACGCCTGGGTGAAGATCAACGGCCCGATGATGGTGGTGATGCTGGAAACGCTGGTCAGCGCGCCCTGCAGCTCCCCCTGCGCCGAGGGCGGCACGCGGGCGGACGCGATGGAGCGCAGCGGCGGATCGGCGAGACTTTCGAGCGCCGTCAGCACAATGACTGCATAGACCATCCAGCCCTGATACGCGGCGGCGTAGCCTGAGAGACCGAGCACCGAAAAACAGAGGCCTATTACGGCCGTGCGGTATTCACCCAATCTCGGCACGACGCGCGGCAGAACGAAGCCCATGACGATTGCCCCGCCGATACCGAAAACACCGAGTGACAGGCCGATCTGCCCTTCGCTCCAGCCATAGCGCAGCGCGGCGACGAAGGGCCAGACGGCGGGATAGACCGCATGCGACAGGTTATAGCAGAAGAAGACGAGGCCGACCCAGAGCACGCCCTTGTAGTTGCGCATCTGCAGCAGCGCGCCGAGCGGATTGGCGCGCGACAGCTCGAAGCGGCGACGGTTCTTCACGTCGAGGGTCTCGGGCAGCAGGATCCAGGCCGCGACGAAATTAAGAAAGGCGATGGCTGCCGCGCCATAGAAGGGAATACGCGGGCCGAATTCGCCGAGCACGCCGCCGATGACCGGCCCGATGACGAAGCCCGTGCCGAAGGCGATGCCCATCAGGCCAAAATTCTTCGCGCGCGTCTCGTCGTTCGAGATATCGGCAATATAGGCGGCGGCCGTGGAAAAACTCGCGCCGCTGATGCCCGCCAGAATGCGGCCGATGAACAGCATCCAGTAGCTGGTCGCCAACGCGCAGATCAGATTGTCGATGGCGAAGGTCAGCACGCAGGCCAGCAGCACCGGCCGCCGGCCGAAACGATCCGACAGATTGCCGATGAAGGGTGCGAAGAGGAACTGCATGCCGGCATAGACCAATAGCAGCCAGCCGCCGTCGATCGCCGCCTGGCTGAGATCGTCGCCCGTCAGTTCGCGCAGAAAAGCCGGCAGGACCGGCATGATGATGGCGATGCCGATCACATCGAGGAACATGATCATGAAGACGAGAAAGAGCCCGCGCCGGGTGGACCTGGCATCGATCATGGAAAGACCTCGAAAAGAATGGCGCCCACGCCGCGGGCAAAATGTCAGGTGCCGACTTCTAGTTCAGTTTTCGCAGCGAAACAATCCGTGAACATCGCAAATCTTTTGATGCTTGCGATGCGTTTTCTTGAGCAAACGGCAGAAAATGACGCGCCACGCGACCTGTCAGCGTAGTGTCAGGTTTCTCATGGAAAGTTGCCGCTCGGACCGGTTTGCCTCTCGGGCAGGCCGCGGCCGGCGTACCCTTGAGAGGCCACCATGTCGCCCCAGAACCATCCCTCGCTCCTTCCGAGACCGGCTTTCGCAAGCCAGTCCGTCAGCATCGTCACGGGCCTC
>NZ_JBLZPH010000074.1:0-47587 GCF_049199205.1 Shinella sp. M31
GTCGCTCTATTCGAGCTTCACACCGTTCCGGCTGACGCAGCCGGCATCGCTCTTCACGCTGATCGGCTTCCGCAACTATGTGCGCATCCTGACGGACATCGAATTCTGGACGGCCTTCGGCCGCACCGTGCTGCTGCTCACCGTCGCGCTCAATGTCGAAATGCTGCTCGGGCTTGGCCTTGCCATGCTGGTGGAGAAGGCGACGCGCGGCCAGCGGCTACTGCGCACCATCATGATGTTCCCCATGATGTTCTCGCCGATCCTCGTCGGCTTCCAGTTCAAGTTCATGTTCAACGACAATATCGGCCTCGTGAACAACGCCTTGCAGTCGCTCGGCCTGACGGATCAGGCGATCCCGTGGCTGATCGACGGGTCGCTCGCCTTCTTCGCGATCCTCGTCGCCGAAATCTGGTCGTCCACCTCCGTCTTCGCCATTCTGATCCTGGCCGGCCTGCTTGCCATGCCGAAGGAGCCGATCGAGGCGGCGCGCGTCGACGGCTGCACGCCGTGGCAGACGTTCCGCTACGTCACCTGGCCCTTCATCATGCCCTTTGCCTACATCGCCATGACGATCCGCTCGCTGGATGTCGCCCGCGCCTATGACATAGTGAAGATCATGACGGATGGCGGCCCGGCCAAGCGCACGGAATTGCTCTGGACGCTCGTCTCGCGCACGGCTTACGCCGATGCCCGCATGGGCCTTGCCAATGCCATGGCCTATGTCGCTATCCTGCTGTCCATCGTCTTCACCGTCTATTTCTTCCGCAAGCTCTCGGCCGCGCGGACCCAGATCGCGGCCGAATGGTAGGGAGGACCCGTAAGATGAACGACAACGCAAAAGCCCGTTTCAACAGCTTTCTCCTCGCCGCCGCCCACAAGATCGGCCTGTTTCTGGCCATGACCGTCATCTGCCTGCCGGGCCTGTGGATCGTGCTCGCCTCCTTCCGCCCGACGGTCGAGATCATGGCCAAGCCGCCGGTCTGGATCCCGCGGGACCTGTCCTTCGACGCCTATGTCGCGATGTTTTCCGGCATCGGGCAGGGCGGTATCCCGATCATCGAATACTTCCGCAATTCGCTGATCATTTCCGTCACCTCGACGGTGATCGCGCTCGCCATCGGCATGGCCGGCGGCTATGCCTTCGCACGCTTCCGCTTCAAGGCGAAGTCGTCGATCTTCCTCGGCCTGATGCTGACGCGCACCGTTCCCGGCATCGCGCTCTCGCTGCCGCTGTTCTTCGTCTATTCGAAGCTCGGCATCATCGACACGCATTTCGGCCTGATCACGGCCTATGTGGCGCTCAACGTGCCCTTCACGATCTGGCTGATCGACGGCTTCTTCCGGCAGGTGCCGAAGGATCTCGCCGAGGCCGCGCAGATCGACGGCTGCACGCGCTGGCAGGCCTTCTGGCAGGTGGAGTTTCCGCTCGCCGGTCCCGGCATCGCATCCGCCGGCATCTTCGCCTTCCTCACCTCGTGGAACGAGTTCGCGCTCGCCTCGCAGCTCACCCGTTCCGTCACCTCCAAGACCCTGCCGGTCGGCCTGCTCGACTACACCTCGGAATTCACCATCGATTGGCGCGGCATGTGCGCGCTGGCGGTGATCATGATCATTCCGGCCCTCGTCCTGACCTTCATCGTGCAGAAGCATCTCGTTTCCGGCCTCACCTCCGGCGCAGTCAAAGGATAATCCATGGCAACCGTTTCCCTTGAAAAGCTGGTGAAGCGCTACGGCTCGCTCGAAGTGGTGCACGGCATCGATCTCGACGTGGCGGACCGCGAATTCATCGCGCTGGTCGGTCCCTCCGGCTGCGGCAAGTCGACGACGCTGCGCATGATCGCCGGTCTCGAGCCGATCTCCGACGGCAACATCAGGATCGGCGGCCGGGTGGTCAACGACCTGCCGCCGCGTGCCCGCAACCTTGCCATGGTCTTCCAGTCCTATGCGCTCTATCCGCATATGACCGTGCGCGAGAACATGGGCTTCTCGCTGAAGATCGCCGGTCAGAAGCCGGAAGATATCGCGCCGCAGGTGGAGGAGGCCGCCAGAACGCTCGACCTCACACACCTGCTCGACCGCCGCCCCTCGCAGCTCTCCGGCGGCCAGCGCCAGCGCGTCGCCATGGGCCGCGCCATCGTGCGCAATCCGGATGTGTTCCTGTTCGACGAACCGCTGTCGAACCTTGATGCGAAGCTCAGGACGCAGATGCGCGTCGAGATCAAGAAGCTGCATGCCAAGGTCCAATCGACGGTCATCTACGTCACGCATGATCAGGTGGAGGCGATGACGCTCGCCGACCGCATCGTCATCATGCGAGATGGCCATATCGAACAGGTCGGCACGCCGGAGGATGTCTTCCAGCGTCCCCAGTCGAAATTCGTCGCCGGCTTCATCGGTTCGCCGCCGATGAACCTCAAGGATGCCGAGATCGTGGATGGCCAGGTGGTTTTCGCCAATGGCGACCGCCTTCCGCTGCCGGCCCGCTTCAGGGATCGTGTGACGGCCGGCCAGAAGGTGACGTTCGGCCTGCGGCCCGACGATCTCTATCCGGCAGGCCACGGCATCCATTCCGGTGAAGACGCCGACGTGCACAGACAGGACCTGCGTGTCATCCTGACGGAACCGCTCGGCAACGAAACGCTCGTTTTCTCCGACTTCGCCGGTGCCGAATGGGTCGGCCGCATGCTGAACCCGCGTCGGCTTTCGCCTGGCGAGGCGCTGCCCTTCTGCTTCGACCTGTCCCAGGCGCATCTCTTCGACCGCGAAAGCGGCCGCACGCTGAGAGGCTGACATGGCGAAGATCGAACGCGTCGAACTGAAAATGGTCGACCTTCGCCCGAAGGTCGAACGCACGGATGCCATCCAGAGCTTCGTTTCGCAGGAAACGCCGCTCGTCACCATCACCGACAGCGACGGCGCCGTCGGCACCGGCTACAGCTATACGATCGGCACGGGCGGCTCCTCCGTCATGCGGTTGCTCGCCGATCATCTCGTGCCACGCATTATCGGCCGCGATGCCGACCGGATCGAGGCGATCTGGCACGAATTGGAATTCGCCACCCACGCCACGACGATCGGCGCGATCACCTCGATTGCGCTCGCCGCCATCGACACCGCGCTCTGGGATCTGCGCGCCCGCAAACAGAACCTGCCGCTCTGGAAGCTCGCCGGCGGCGCGAAGGATCGCTGCCCGCTCTACACGACCGAGGGCGGCTGGCTGCACATTCCGGTCGAAGCGCTGGTCGAGGATGCGCTGGCCGCCAAGGCACAAGGCTTTACCGGCTCGAAGGTGAAGATCGGCAAGCCGCACGGTTCCGAGGATTTTTCGCGCTTGTCGGCGGTCCGCAAGGCGGTTGGCGATGGTTACGAGATCATGACCGACGCCAACCAGGGGTTTTCGGTCGACGAAGCGATCCGCCGGGCCGAGCGCCTGCGCGAACTCGATCTCGGTTGGATCGAGGAGCCGCTGCCGGCCGACGACATCGACGGCCATGTCCGCCTCAACCGGTCCACATCGACGCCGATCGCCATCGGGGAATCGCTCTATTCGATCCGCCATTTCCGCGAATATATGCAGAAGGGCGCCTGCTCGATCGTGCAGGTTGATGCCGGCCGTATCGGCGGCATCACGCCCTGGCTGAAGGTGGCGCATGCGGCTGAGGCCTTCGACATGCCGGTCTGCCCGCACTTCCTGATGGAACTGCATGTCAGCCTGACCTGCGCGGTGCAGAACGGCAAATATGTCGAATACATCCCGCAGCTCGACGACATCACCACCTCGCGCCTGAAGATCGAAAACGGCAGGGCGCTCGCGCCGATGACCGCCGGCCTCGGCATCGATTGGGACTGGGACGCCATCCGCGCCCGCTCGATTAGGGAATTTGAGCGGGAAATCCGCAAGGGAGCCTGAGACATGCAGCGCATCGGCATGGTCATCGGCGTCAAGCCGGAGAGGATCGAGGAGTACAAGCGCCTGCACGCCGCCGTCTGGCCAGAGGTGCTGGCGCGGATTTCGGCCTGCAACATCCGGAACTATTCGATCTTCCTGAAGGAGCCGGAGAACCTGCTGTTTTCCTTCTTCGAATATCACGGCGCCGACTATGCCGGCGACATGGCGAAAATGGCCGCAGACCCGAGGACGCAGGAATGGTGGGCCGTCTGCATGCCCTGCCAGGCGCCGCTCGACACCCGCAAGGAAGGCGAGTGGTGGGCCGGTATGGAAGAGGTGTTCTTCCATGGCTGATTTCGATCCGACATCACTGGCCCAATCCTGGCCCCGCCCGTCAAATCCGCGCCCGATCGTCACCTTCGGCGCCGGTTCGATCGTCGGCGATGCGCATTATCCGGCCTATCGCAAGGGCGGTTTCCCGATTGCCGGGGTCTATGATCCCGACCACGACAAGGCCAAGGGATTGGCCGAAAAATGGGGTGTCGCGGCCTATCGCACGGTCGAGGAAGCGGCGTCCGTCGAAGGCGCGATCTTCGATCTCGCCACACCGCCGGCGGCGCATGCGAAGGCGCTGGCCGCCCTGCCGGACGGTGCGGCGGCATTGATCCAGAAACCTATGGGCTCCGATCTTTCGGCAGCGACGGAGATCTTGCACATCTGCCGTGACAAGAAGCTGAAGGCCGCCGTCAATTTTCAGCTCCGTTTCGCGCCCATGCTGCTCGCGCTGAAGGATGCGATTGCCAAGGGTCTGCTCGGCGAAGTCGTCGATTTCGACGTCTATCTGGCGCTCGATACGCCGTGGGAGCTTTGGTCCTTCCTCGAAGGCCTGCCGCGCATCGAGATCGCGATGCACTCGATCCACTATCTCGACGCCATCCGCCAGATCCTAGGCGATCCGCAGGGTGTGCACGCCAAGTCGATCGGTCATCCGAACCATAAGATGGCGCAGACGCGCACGACCGCGATCCTCGACTACGGCGATAGGGTCCGCTGCGCGCTGTCGATCAACCACGACCACAAGTTCGGCCGCCGGCATCAGGCCTGCGAATTCCGTGTTTCCGGCACCGAGGGCGCGGCCTATCTGCAGCTCGGCGTCAATCTCGACTATCCGCGCGGTGAGCCGGATATTCTGGAAATCTATCCAAAGGGCGGCGATGGCTGGGTGGCGGTGTCGCTTGAGGGCACATGGTTCCCCGATGCCTTCGTCGGCCGCATGGCCAATCTCCAGCGCTTCGTTGCCGGCGAAGATGCCGAACTCGTCTCCTCGGTCGAGGATGCCTGGATGACCATGGCGCTCGTCGAGGCCGCTTACGCCTCCAGCGCTGCGTCCGCCACACCGCTTGCCGCGCGACCTTAAACAGGAACATGAGATGGAACAGCTCAAATATTTCGAGGACTACGAGATCGGCGAGGGGCGCAGGACGAGCGGGCGCACAATCACGGAAACGGATTTCGTCGTGCATGCCGGCCATACCGGCGATTTCTTTCCGCATCACATGGATGCCGAGTTCATGAAGACGCAGCCGTTCGGCCAGCGTATCGCCCACGGCACCCTAGTCTTCTCCATCGGCGTCGGCCTGACGGCGAGCGTCATCAATCCGGTCGCCTTTTCCTACGGCTATGACAGGATGCGTTTTGTCAGACCCGTCTTCATCGGCGATACGATTCACACCCGTGTGACGATATCGGCCAAGGAGGACGATCCGAAACGCGCCGGCTCGGGCCGCGTCATCGAGCGCACCGAGGTCATCAACCAGAAGGGCGAGGTCGTCCTCGCCGCCGACCATATCTACGTCGTCGAGCGCCGCCCGCGCGCCTGACGCCCTATGCAAGGAGCAACCATGAGCCTTTCTCTCGAAAACAAGCGTGTCCTCCTCACCGCCGCCGGCCAGGGGATCGGCCGGGCAAGCGCGCTCGCCTTCGCCCGCGCCGGTGCCAAGGTGATTGCGACCGACATCAATGCGGAGGCGCTGAAGAGCCTCGCCACCGAGGCCAATATCGAGACCTACGTGCTCGACGTGCTCGATGCGGACGCCGTCAACCGCGTCGTCGCCGCGACCGGCCCGTTCGACGTGCTGTTCAACTGTGCCGGCTTCGTGCATGCCGGCTCGATCCTTGAGATGGCGGACAAGGACCTCGACTTCGCCTTCGATCTCAATGTCCGCGCCATGGTGCGCATGATCCGCGCCGTGCTGCCGGCGATGCTGGAAAAGAAGGACGGCGCCATCATCAACATGGCCTCCGTCGCCTCCAGCATCAAGGGTGTGCCGAACCGTGCCGCCTATACGATTACCAAGGCCGCCGTCGTCGGCCTCACCAAGTCGGTCGCCGCCGACTATGTCGCCCAGGGCATCCGCTGCAACTGCATCTGCCCCGGCACGGTCGAAAGCCCCTCGCTGCAGGACCGCCTGCGCGCGCAGGGCGATTTCGAGGCCGCCCGCGCTGCCTTCATCGCCCGCCAGCCGATCGGCCGCATCGGCACGCCGGAGGAAATCGCCGACCTCGCCGTCTATCTCGCCGGCGCCACCTACACGACGGGCCAGGCCTACGCCATCGACGGCGGCTGGACCATCTGAACCATCAACGGCCGTCGTCCTTGCGTCGACGGCCAATCCGACCATTTCCAAGGGCGCTTCCATGACCAAGATCACCAGCCTCCGCTCCATCGACCTGCGCTTTCCCACCTCGCAGAGCCTGGACGGCTCGGATGCCATGAACCCCGATCCGGATTATTCGGCCGCCTATGTCGTGCTCGGCACGGATGAGGCGGGGCTGGAAGGCCACGGCCTGACCTTCACCATCGGCCGCGGCAACGAGATCTGCTGCGCGGCGATCGATGCGATGAAACATCTTGTCGTCGGCCTCGATCTCGACTGGGTGCGCGAAAACCCCGGCCGCTTCTGGCGCCATGTGACGAGCGACAGCCAGTTGCGCTGGATCGGCCCGGACAAGGGCGCCATGCATCTGGCGACGGGTGCGGTGGTCAACGCGGTCTGGGACCTGCTCGCCAAGCAGGCCGGCAAGCCGGTCTGGCGCCTCGTCGCCGAGATGAGCGCGGAGGAAATCCTCGATATCATCGACTTCCGCTATCTCACGGACGCGCTGACGCCGGAGGAGGCGCTGGCCATTCTCAAAAAGGCGGAAGCCGGCAAGGCGGCGCGCATCGCGACGCTCGAGAAGGAGGGCTACGCGTGCTACACGACCTCGGCCGGCTGGCTTGGTTACGATGACGAGAAGCTGCGCCGCCTCTGCCAGGAGGCCGTCGATCAGGGTTTCACCCATATCAAGATGAAGGTCGGCCGCGACCTCGAAGACGACAAACGCCGCCTGCGCATCGCCCGCGAGGTGATCGGTGACGACCGCACCATGATGATCGATGCCAACCAGATCTGGGAGGTCGGCCAGGCGATCGACTGGGTGAAGGAATTGCAGCCCTACAAGCCGTTCTTCATCGAGGAGCCGACGAGCCCGGACGATATCGCCGGCCACAAGGCGATCCGCGATGCGATCCATCCCGTGAAGGTCGCGACCGGCGAAATGTGCCAGAACCGCATCGTCTTCAAGCAGATGATCGCCGGCGGCGCGATCGACATCGTGCAGATCGATTCCTGCCGCATGGGTGGCCTGAACGAGGTGCTGGCCGTGCTGCTGATGGCGGCGAAATACGGCCTGCCGGTCTGGCCCCATGCCGGCGGCGTCGGGCTCTGCGAATATGTCCAGCATCTTTCGATGATCGACTATATCGCCGTCTCCGGCACCAAGGACGGTCGCGTGATCGAATATGTCGACCACCTGCACGAGCACTTCCTCGATCCCTGCCGCATCGAGAACGCCGCCTACATGCCGCCCTCATTGCCGGGCTTTTCCATCGAGATGAAGCCGGAGTCGATCGCGACCTATACGTTTCGGCCGTAAGGCCGTCTCAGGTCGGGAATTGCCGGTAACATTCCTCGGCGATCTGCTGGAGCAGGTCGCGGGGAATGTCGCCGGTCACAGCATAACCGAGCGCGCCGTCGATCCAGTAGAAGGTCTCGACATTCTCCGCCGAGGCGAAGCGGAAGCTGGTCTCCCGGTTATCCTCGTTGCGCCCCACTAGCACGGTGATGCGCTGGCCGGTCTCGCTTTCGTACATGAACATCGCCCCCGGCTTGTCCGCGACGGGCAGGAGGCGGCCGCCGACGAGCCTGAAGCCGAGCGTCTGGAGGTTCGGCACCTTCATGTCGTCGATGGCGAGGCGCTTTCCGAGCCAGGTTGCCAGATGCGCTTCCTGATCGGCGAAGACCTCGACGGGGTGACGCACTTCGCTTGCATAGATCAGATAGGCGTTGCGCGCTTCCTGCGGCAGCGCCTCTATCGCCGTCCGCGTCATGGGCTTTCCGAAAAGCGATGGCCCGAAATGGCCGGCAAGGCCGCCGAGCGCGAAGACCAGCACGGCGGCGGCGGCCATGGCAAGGCGGCGCGGCGGGCTTGTGGTTCTCGCACCCGCGACGAGCTGGAGATCCGACGGCCGCGTGGTGGCATAGGAGGCAAAGGCATTGCGCAGCCCGTCGTTCTGCGCCTGCCAGTCGGCGATCATGCGGGCCGTTTCCGGGTGTTCGGCAAGGTGGGCTTCCACGCGACGGCGCGCGGCCTCGTCGAGCAGGCCGTCGGCATAGGCGTGCAGGTCGGCTTCGGCAACGGGATGCGTCTCGCTCATCTCGGGCTCCGCAACTGGATCACGTTTTCCTCCTGCAGCTTCTGCCGCAGCATGTGGCGGGCGCGCGACAGGCGCGACATGACGGTGCCGAGCGGAATATCCATGATATCGGCGACCTCCTGATAGGAATGCCCTTCAACGGCCACCAGCATCAACACCGCCCGCGCATCGTTGGGAAGGTCTCCCAGCGCCCGCACCAGCCGGTTGCGCTCCAGCGGATCGGCCGGAAGCGTGTTCGACGCGACGCCCTCCGCCGCCTCGATACCGACGGAGGGGCGTCGGGCGACGGCGCGGCGCGCGTTGAGGTGAAGGTTGGTCATGATGCGATAGGCCCAGGCGCGGATATTGGCGCCGCGCCATTGCGCGCGGTGGACGAGCGCCTTCTCGACGCAATCCTGCAGCAGGTCGTCGCTCTCGGCATCCGAGCGCGTCAGGCTGCGCGAATAGCGCCGGAGCTGCGGCAGGAGCGCGAGAATCTGGGCGTCGAAGGACAGCGGCGGGGAGGCGATGCCCTCCCGCCTGCCGTCCTCGGGCTTCTGCGGCTGGTCAGGGCTTGGCGACATTCCAGACGCCGTTCATGCCGTCGCCGGTCGCATCGCCTTGCTTCTTGTCCTTGACCCAGTAGTAGAGCGGCATGCCATCCTTGGCCCATTGTTTGGCGCCATCCTTGCGGGTGACGAGCGAATATGCACCCTCCGCCTTCGCACCGGAAGCGGCAAGAGCCGGCGGCCAGTTGGCGGCGCATTTGTCGTAGCAGTAGGATTCGCCCTTTTCGTCCTTTTTGAACGTATAGAGCGTCATGCCCTTGTCGCCGGCGAGAACCTCGCCCTTGGCGGTCTTGACCGTCTTGAAGGGTTCGGCGGCAAAAGCGCTGCCGGCGAGAGCGGCAACGGCGAATGGCAAAAGGATCAGCAACTTCATGGTCGTCTCCCATCGTTACGGCGACTTTTTCCGTGCCGCCAATGTCAAGACACCGGTCCTCCCGCGATTATTCCATCGTCCTTCGAAAAAATGCGAGGGCAGGGGTCTTTATCTTTTCCTTATGCCGCCAGCCCGCCTTCCCAATCGAAACCTGACCCACGCCGCGTCTAGTCTGTCCTCTGCATAAACAGGAGAACGGACATGTCCGATTTCATATTTCTCGCGCTCGGCTGCGGCACCTTCCTCATCTTCGCCGTCTATGCCCGCGCGCTCGACCGGCTGTGAAGGAGGCGACGATGCTCGAACCGCTTTTCGGCCTTCTCGTCGCCGTAGCACTTGGCGTCTATCTCGTGGTCACGCTGCTGCGACCCGAACGCTTCTGAATTCCGGGAGAACCCCATGACCATGATCGGGTGGCTACAGATAGCCCTCTTCTTCCTCGTGGTGCTCGCCACCATCAAGCCGCTCGGCCTCTATATGGCCCGCGTCTTCGCCGGCGAGCGCACGGCGCTGTCGCCGGTGCTCGGGCGCCTCGAGACCGACCTCTACCGCATCTCCGGCATCTCGCCGGGCAAGGAGCAGGGCTGGCTGGCCTATACGCTCTCGATGCTTGCCTTTTCCATCGCCGGCTTCGTCGCGCTCTACGCGATCCTGCGCCTGCAAGCCTATCTGCCGCTCAACCCGCAGGGTTTTGCCGGCATGGCGCCGGACCTTGCCTTCAACACCGCGGTTTCCTTCGTCACCAACACCAACTGGCAGAACTATGGCGGGGAAACCACGCTCAGCCATTTCAGCCAGATGGCCGGCCTGACGGTGCAGAATTTCCTCTCCGCCGCCACCGGCATGGCGCTTGCCATTGCGCTGACGCGGGCGCTCGCCCGCTCCAAGACCGCGACGCTCGGAAATTTCTGGGTCGATATGACGAGGGCGACGCTCTATGTGCTGCTGCCGATGGCCTTGGTTGTCGCACTCGCCTTCGTCGCCATGGGCCTGCCGCAGACACTGGACGCCTCCGTTACGGCAACGACGCTGGAAGGCGCAAGCCAGACGATCGCGCTTGGCCCGGTCGCCAGCCAGGAGGCGATCAAGCAGCTCGGCACCAATGGTGGCGGCTTCTTCAACGTCAATGCCGCGCATCCGTTCGAAAACCCTACGGCTTTTGCCAATTACCTTAACATCTTCGCCATGCTGTCGATCTCTGCCGCGCTCGTTTACGCGTTCGGCGAACTCGTCGGCAACCGCCGGCAGGGCTGGGCGATCATCAGCGCCATGGCCGTCCTGCTGATTTCGGGTGTCGCCGTCATCTACTGGGCCGAAGCCGCCGGCAATCCGATCCTGACCGCTGTCGGCGTCGATCCGGCGCTCGGCAATATGGAGGGCAAGGAGGTCCGTTTCGGCCAGGCGATGACCGCGCTCTATGCCGCCGTCACGACCGGACTTTCGGATGGTGGCGTCAATGGCATGCACGGTTCCTTCACCGGGCTTGGCGGCCTCGTGCCGATGTTCCTGATGCAGCTCGGCGAAGTGCTGCCGGGCGGCGTCGGTTCCGGCCTCTACGGCATGCTGGTCTTCGCGCTTCTCTCCGTCTTCGTCTCCGGCTTGATGGTTGGCCGCACGCCGGAATTTCTGGGCAAGAAGATCGAAGGCCGCGAGATGAAATATGCCATGCTCGCCGTGCTCGTGCTGCCGCTCGCCATTCTCGGCTTCACTGCGGTCTCGGCCCTGTTGCCCGTCGCCGTCGCCAGCATCGGCACGGCAGGTCCGCACGGCCTGTCGGAAATCCTCTATGCCTATACGTCGGCAGCGGCCAACAACGGCTCGGCCTTCGGCGGGCTGACGGGCAATACCGTCTGGTACAACACGACGCTCGGCATCGCCATGCTGCTCGGCCGCTTCGCCTATGTCGTGCCGGTCATGGCGATTGCGGGATCGCTTTCCGCCAAGGTCAAGGCGCCGCCGTCCTCCGGCACCTTCCCGACGGACGGCCCGCTCTTCGTCGGCCTGCTCATCGGCATCATCCTCATCCTCGGCGGCCTGCAATTCTTCCCGGCCCTCGCCCTCGGTCCCATCGTCGAGCACTTCGCCATGCTCGCCGGCCAGACCTTCTAAGGATATTTCCATGTCAAAGGACCATCACGCCGTAAGCCTGCTCGATCCGGCGATCCTGCTGCCCGCAGCGCGCGACGCCTTCGTCAAGCTCGATCCGCGCCAACTCGTGCGCAACCCCGTGATCTTCGTCACTGAAGCCGTCGCGGCCGTCGTCACGGTGCTCTTCCTGCGCGACCTCTTCACAGGCAGTGCCGAGGCCGGCTTTTCCGGCCAGATCGCCGCCTGGCTCTGGTTCACCGTGCTTTTCGCGACCTTCGCGGAGGCCGTCGCCGAGGGGCGGGGCCGCGCGCAGGCCGATAGCCTGAAACGAACCAAATCCGAACTCGTCGCCCGCCGGCTCACCGCTTCTGGCGCGACAGAAACCGTCGCCGCGCCAAAACTCGTCGTCGGCGATATCGTGCTCGTCGCGGCCGGCGAACTCATTCCGGGCGACGGCGAGGTGATCGAGGGGGTTGCCTCGGTCAATGAGAGCGCCATTACCGGCGAATCCGCGCCCGTCATTCGCGAATCCGGCGGCGACCGCTCGGCGGTAACCGGCGGCACGCAGGTGCTGTCAGACGAGATCAAGGTGAAGATCACCGTTGCGCCCGGCTCTTCCTTCGTCGATCGCATGATCGCGCTCATCGAAGGCGCACAACGCCAGAAGACGCCGAACGAGATCGCGCTGTCGATCCTCTTGTCCGGCCTCACGCTGATCTTCCTCTTCGTCTGCGTCGCCATCTGGGGCCTGGCCGGCTATTCCGGCACGGTGCTGACGGTGACGGTGCTGGCGGCACTGCTCGTCACGCTGATCCCGACCACCATCGGAGGTCTTCTCTCGGCCATCGGCATTGCCGGCATGGACCGCCTCGTGCGCTTCAATGTCATCGCCACCTCCGGCCGTGCCGTGGAGGCTGCCGGCGACGTCGATACGCTGCTGCTCGACAAGACCGGCACGATCACCTTCGGCAACCGCATGGCAAGCGATTTTCTGGCAGCACCCGGCGTGGCGCAGAAGGCGCTTGCAGAGGCGGCGCTGATTGCCAGCCTTTCCGACGAGACGCCGGAGGGCCGCTCCGTGGTCGCGCTTGCGACAGGTGAATTCGGTGTCGTCCAGCCGGAAGCCCGTTTCGACGCGATCATCGCGTTCACCGCAGAAACCCGCCTCTCCGGTGTCGATATCGGCGGGCGGCAACTGCGCAAGGGCGCTGTTGATGCCGTATTGCGCTTTGCCGGCGTGGCCGAAGGCGATGCTCCGGCTGAGTTCCGCCAATCCGTCGAGATGGTCGCCCGCAGCGGCGGCACGCCGCTCGCCGTTGCCGATGGCACGCGCCTGCTCGGCGTCATCCATCTCAAGGACGTGGTGAAACCCGGCATCAAGGATCGTTTCGCGGCGCTGCGCGCCATGGGCATCCGCACCGTCATGGTGACGGGCGACAATCCCGTCACCGCCGCGGCTATCGCCTCTGAAGCCGGCGTCGACGATTTCCTCGCCCAGGCCACGCCGGAGGACAAGCTCGCCTATATCAGGCGCGAGCAGCAGGGCGGCCGACTGATCGCCATGTGCGGCGACGGCACCAACGATGCGCCGGCGCTTGCCCAGGCCGATGTCGGCGTCGCCATGCAGACCGGCACGCAGGCCGCCCGCGAGGCGGCCAATATGGTGGACCTCGATTCCAGCCCGACGAAGCTCATCGAGATCGTGGAGATCGGCAAGCAACTCCTCATGACGCGCGGTTCGCTCACCACCTTCTCGATCGCCAACGACGTCGCGAAATATTTCGCGATCATCCCGGCGCTGTTCGTCGCGACCTATCCGGCGCTCGCCACGCTCAACGTCAT
The DNA here is from genome assembly GCF_049199205.1 of Shinella sp. M31. Lineage (NCBI taxonomy): Bacteria > Pseudomonadati > Pseudomonadota > Alphaproteobacteria > Hyphomicrobiales > Rhizobiaceae > Shinella > Shinella sp. M31. Next base: position 13,497 of record NZ_JBLZPH010000074.1, read on the forward strand.
GAACCTCGCCTCGCCGCAATCAGCCATCCTCTCGGCCGTCATCTTCAATGCGCTGATCATCGTGGCGTTGATCCCGCTGGCGTTGCGCGGCGTGGCCTATCGCCCGGCGGGTGCCGCCGCCCTGCTGCGCCGCAACCTTCTCGTCTATGGCCTCGGCGGCCTACTCCTGCCTTTTGCCGGCATCAAGGCTATCGACCTTGCCGTCAGCGCCCTACATCTGGTGTAACCATGTTGAACCATCTTCGCCCCGCCATCACCCTCGTCCTCGCTCTGACCGCGCTGCTCGGGCTCCTCTATCCGCTCGCCGTGACCGGCGTCGCGCAGGCCGTGATGCCCGCCGCGGCCAACGGCTCGCTGATCGAACGGAACGGTGCCGTCATCGGCTCCGGCCTGATCGGCCAGGCCTTCACGACGGATAGATATTTCTGGCCGCGCCCCTCCGCGACCGGCCCGGACGCCTACAATGCCGCGGCCTCGTCCGGCTCGAACCTCGGCACGACCTCGGCGAAGCTGAGGGATCGCGTCGCGGCCGATGTCGAAAGGCTCAAGGCGTCGGGCCTCGCCACCCCCGTGCCGGCCGATGCGGTAACGACCTCCGGCTCGGGCCTCGACCCGCATATTTCCCCGGCTTTCGCACGGGCGCAGGTCGCGCGCGTTGCAAAGGCGCGGGGACTTTCGGAAACGGAGATAGCGAACCTTGTCGAAAGTCGTATAGAAAGCCGTCTTTTCGGTGTCATCGGCGAACCGCGGGTGAACGTGCTACAGCTGAACCTCGCGCTCGATGCGCGCGGACCTTGAGAGTGAGAATGACGGAAAACGAGCGAGGCGACAGTCTGAGGCCCGATCCCGATGCATTGCTTGCCCTGGCGGAGAAAGACCGCCGGGGCAAGTTGACTGTTTTTCTGGGGGCTGCTCCGGGGGTCGGCAAGACGTACGCGATGCTGATGCGCGCCGGCCGACTGAAGGCCGAGGGCGTGGATGTCGTCGTCGGTCTTGTCGAAACCCACGGGCGCGGCGAGACCGCTGCCCTGGTCGACGGTCTCGAAGTGCTGCCGCGCGCCCACATCGAGCATCGCGGCAAGGTGCTCGAGGAATTCGACCTCGACAGCGCGCTTGCCCGGCGTCCGAAGATCGTGCTGGTCGATGAGCTTGCCCATTCCAATCCCGAGGGAAGTCGCCACCCCAAGCGCTACCAGGATATCGAGGAGCTGATCGCCGCCGGCATCGATGTCTGGACCGCGCTCAACATCCAGCATCTCGAAAGCCTGTCCGACGTCGTGGCGCAGATAACAGGCGTGACGGTGCGCGAACGGGTGCCTGATGTCGTGCTGAAAAAGGCCGACGAGGTGCTGCTGGTCGACCTGCCGCCCACCGATCTGATCGAACGGCTGAAGGAGGGCAAGGTCTATCTGCCCGAAAGCGCCGGCCGCGCTGTCGATCGTTTCTTCCGCCTCGGCAATCTGACCGCGCTGCGCGAGCTGGCGCTGCGCCGCACCGCCGATCGCGTCGATGAGCAGGTGGTCGATTATCTCAAGCAGAATGCCATTGAAGGCCCCTGGGCGAGCGGCGAGCGGCTGCTGGTCTGCGTCGGGCCGGATGATCTGTCGGAAAAGGTCGTGCGCGTCGCAAGCCGCCTTGCCTCGGGTCTCAATGCGCCCTGGATCGTCGTTTCCATCGACCGCGCGGACCGGGAGGTCGAAACGACCGAGCGCCTGCAGCGCATGGAGGCGCTCTTCCGGCTCGCCGAACAGCTCGGCGCCGAAACGCGCCGGGTCGTCGGAAACGACTTCGTCGAGGAGATCCTGAAGCTCGCCCGCCGCGAGCACGCCACACAGATCGTCATCGGCGCAAGGCGCAATCGCGGCTGGCGGAAATTCCTGCTGCCATCGCTGCCCGATGCCCTGTCACGCAAGGCTGCCGGCCTCGGCGTCTATTTCGTGACGCCCGACAAGACGGAAAAGCCGCCGGCACCCGCCCGCTTCGCGCTGCCGGGCATCGCCTCCTACAAACAGTCGGTGCTGATTGCCGTGGCGCTCAGCGCAGCCACCGCCGCTTTCGGCAAGCTCGTCTATGTCTTCGCCGAACTGCCCAACATCTCGCTGCTCTTCCTGCTCGCCGTTCTCGGTGCCGCTGTCCTCGGCGGCTATGTCTCGGCCTTCATCGCGGCGGTCCTGTCGGCGCTTGCCTACAATTTTCTCTTCATCGATCCGCTGCACACCTTCACGATCACCGCGCCGCACGAAGTCTTCGCGCTGATCGTCTTCCTGTCGGTGGCGATCATTGCCGGCGGCTTCGCGTCGCGCATCAAGGAGCAGGCGGAGGTCGCCCGGGTGCGCGCCACCGCCTTGCAGTCGCTCTACGAATTCTCGCGCAAGCTCTCGACGGCCGGCAAAGCGGACGATGCGATCTGGCTGGCCGTCTCGCATCTCCAGGCGAGCCTCAAGCGCAATATCGTGCTGCTCCTGCCCGACAAGAGCGACCTCCGGGTCGCCGCCGTCTGGCCGCCGGATACCGAACTCGACGTCACCGATTTCACCGCCGCGCGCTGGACGCGCGACAAGCAGGAAGTGGCGGGTGCGGGCACCGGCACGCTGCCGAACAGCCGCTTCGAGTTCCGTCCCCTGATGGGGCCGCACGGTCTCGTCGGCGTCTGCGGCATCCAGCAGAGCGAAGAGCAGCTTGGTCCGAATGCCGAACGCGCGCTGTCGGCCATCCTCGACCAGACCGCGATTGCGCTTGATCGTGCACGGCTGTCGGAAGAAAGCCTCCAGCAGGCCGCGCGGCTGGAGGGCGAGCGTTATCGCGAGGCCCTGCTGTCGTCGATTTCGCATGACCTGCGCACGCCGCTCGCCACAATCATGGGCGCCGTCACCAGCCTTCGCCAGCTCGGCGACAAGATGGAGCCGGAGAGCCGCGACGACCTCCTGGAATCGATCGAGGAGGAGGGCGGCCGCATGAGCCGCTTCGTCTCCAACCTGCTCGACATGACGCGCATCGAAGCCGGCACGCTGAAGCCGAAAAGCGACTGGATCGACGTCTCCGACGTCATCCACGCCGCCGTCGACCGGGCGCGCAAATATTTCCCGGGCACGGTGATCGAGACGGGCATCGCGCCCGACCTGCCGCTGGTCGAGGGCGACAATGTGCTGCTCGGCCAGGTGCTGTTCAATCTGCTCGACAATGCGGTGAAGTTCGGCGGCGAGGAGCCGGTTAATGTCTATGCGCGGCGCGACGGACAGGACGTGCTGATCTCCGTCACCGATCTCGGCAAGGGCATTCCTCCGGCCGAGATCGACCGCGTCTTCGAAAAGTTCTACCGGCGGGGCAAGCCGGACGGGCGTTCGCCGGGCACGGGGCTTGGCCTTTCCATCGCCCGCGGCTTCGTCGAGGCGATGGGCGGCAAGATCCAGGCGGAAAGCCCGGCGGTGAAGAAGCGCGGCACGCGCATCGTGATCCGTTTCCCGGCAGGTGAGGCGGCAAAGGCCGACAAGGCGAAATGACCAGCGAACGCATCCTCGTCGTGGATGACGAACCGCAGATCCAGCGGTTTCTCAGGCCCGCCCTCAAGGCGGCCGGTTACGACGTGGTGGAGGCGCTGACCGGCGGCGAGGCGCTGAAGGCCGTGGCGACGGCTGCACCCGATCTCGTCATCCTCGATCTCGGCCTGCCCGACATGGACGGCAAGGACGTCCTCACCAGCCTGCGCGGCTGGACGACGATCCCCGTCATCATTCTCTCGGCCCGCGAGCGCGAAAGCGAGAAGATCGCAGCCCTCGATCTCGGCGCGGACGACTATATCGAAAAGCCCTTCGGCATCGGCGAGCTCACCGCCCGCATCCGCACGGCGCTGCGCCATCGCGAGCGAGCCGCAGCGGGGCCTGCGGTCATCACCACCGACGGCCTCGTGATCGATACGGTCAGGCGGTTGGTGACGCGCGGCGAGGAGACGGTGCGGCTGACGCCGAAGGAATATGATCTGCTGACATTGCTGGCGCGCCATGCCGGCCGCGTCGTCACGCACAAGACGCTGCTCACCTCGGTCTGGGGGCCGGCGCATGGTGAGGACCTGCATTATCTGCGCGTCTTCATTGGCCAGCTCCGCCAGAAGATTGAGCGTGACCCGACGCAACCGGCCATCGTGCGCACGGAGCCCGGCGTCGGCTACCGATTGGTGATCGATCTCTAGCCGATCTTTTCGACGATGGGCGGTATCTGCACGACCGTGATGTCCGTCGCGCCGGAATCGATGATGCCGAAGACGGCCTCCAGCATTTTCGGCACGTCCTGCCGCACCATCTCGATATGGTCGCCGAGCATGGCGACGAAGGGGTCCCAGTCGAAGCAGCCGAGATGCGGCATGCGTTCGGCATAGTGGCCGGAGCGGCGGATCCAGCGCATCACGCCTTCCAGCGAAATCGTCGAATTGACGAACATGCCGCGCGGCAGCGTGCTCGTGCGCTCGGCAAGCTGCTTCATGACCGTTTCGGCCTTTTCCGGCGCGTAGCCGCAGGTCTGCACCAGTGCTTCATCGACGGGAACGCCGGCCTCCGCATGGGCATCGCGAAAACCGCGCACGCGCTCCATCGTGTTGTGATCCGTGCCGCGTCCGCCGACAAAAAGGAGAGGGGCCTTTTCGCCATATTCCCGCTCGCAATTAGCCAGCACCCGCCGCGTCAGTTCCAGCGCGCCGCCATAGTTGTCGGAGATGACGGAGGGGGCGCGGGAGCCGGGCAGGTCGAGATTGATGGTGCGCACGCCGGCGCTCGCGCAGAGATCGACGATGCGGTCGGGGTCGGTCGCGCCGGTCGCGATCAGGCAGTCGACCTGATAGGACAGCATGGCGCGCGCCGCCTCCACCTCCAGCGCCGGATCACGCCGTGTGCAGGTGATGATCGGGAACAGGCCGCGCTCGCGCGCCAGATTTTCGAACTGCTCGACGATCGAACCGAAATAGCGGTTGTCGTATTTCGGCACGATCATGCCGATGATCTTCGACCGCTCGCGGCGCAGCACGCTCGCCTGCATATTGACCGCATAGCCCTGTTCTTCGGCCAGTTTCGTGATCTTTTCCGCAAGCTTGGCGCTGATGCGCCGCTTCTTCCAGTTGCCGTTGAGAACGGCGCTCACGGCGCTGGCGGATGTGCCTGCCAGCTCTGCCAGATCATAGATGGTCGTCCTTTTCGCGGGCGCTGTGCGATTCACATGTCATCTCCATTTCGAAAGCCACCTTGACACCAATCCCGTTTGGTGACAATTCTTGCTTCATCGATTGAGCAAGCCTGCTCCATCGATGAAGTTGCCTGAACAGCAAGGCTGACCCAAGGGAGGAGTCAGACGGAGCATCGACGAACCGGACGTTGCGGCACCGCTGCAGCGAACGATGATCTGCGCGCTTTCGGCGTGTGGAGGCGGTCGGGCTTTGTCGCCCTTGGCGGCTTGAGGTCGCCGGCGAACGAACTGAACATCAACTGTGGAGGAACCCCATGAAGACGCTTAACATCCTGCTCGCCTCGACCGGCCTTGCCCTGTCGCTCGGCAGCGCCGCCCTTGCCCAGGAAAACGCGACCGTCGCCTTCCTGATGCCCGACCAGGCCTCGACCCGCTACGAGCAGCACGACTATCCCGGCTTCAAGGCCGAAATGGAAAAGCTTTGCGCCACCTGCACGGTGATCTACCAGAACGCCAATGCCGATGTCGCGCTCCAGCAGCAGCAGTTCAACTCGGTGATCGCGCAGGGCGCCAAGGTCATCGTGCTTGACCCGGTCGATTCCGCCGCCGCTGCGGCATTGGTCGAGATCGCCCAGTCGCAGGACGTCAAGGTCATCGCCTATGACCGCCCGATCCCGGACAAGCCGGCCGATTACTACGTCTCCTTCGACAATCAGGGTATCGGCAAGGCCATCGCCCAGTCGCTGGTCGAGCATCTGAAGGCCAAGGGTGTTCCGGATGGCGCCGGCGTGCTCGAGATCAACGGTTCGCCGACGGATGCGGCCGCCGGCCTGATCCGCGACGGCATCCACGAGGCGCTCTCCGCTTCGCCCTACAAGACGCTCGCCGAATTCGACACGCCGGAATGGGCGCCGCCGAAGGCGCAGGAATGGGCCGCCGGCCAGATCACCCGCTTCGGCGACGAGATCAAGGGCATCGTGGCCGCCAATGACGGCACGGGCGGCGGCGCGATCGCGGCTCTCAAGGCCGCCGGCGTCAAGGAAATGCCGCCGGTAACCGGCAATGACGCGACGATTGCGGCCCTCCAGCTGATCATCTCGGGCGACCAGTACAATACGATCTCCAAGCCGTCGGAAATCGTGGCTGCCGCTGCCGCCGGCGTCGCTGTCAAGCTCCTGAAGGGCGAGACCCCGGAAGCCACTCACAAGCTCTATGAAACGCCTTCTCAGCTGTTCGTTCCGGCGGTCGTGACGGCGGAGAACATCAAGGCCGAAATCTTCGACAAGGGCATCAACAAGCCCGAAGAGGTCTGCACGGGCGAATATGTTGAAGGTTGCCGCAAACTCGGCATCATCAACTAATTCAGCCCAGCGTATCCGGCCGTGGCCTCCCGCGGCCGGATATCCATCAGTCGAAGGTCTTTCTGAAGGTTCTAGGGGCCATGACAGCCACGTTAAGTCTTCCCGCCAAGGGGCAATCGGTCATACGTCTCAGCGGCGTATCCAAGAATTTCGGCGCCGTCTCCGCGCTGACGGATATCGAACTCGACGTGAAGGCGGGCGAAGTTGTCGCGCTGGTCGGCGACAACGGCGCCGGCAAGTCGACGCTGGTCAAGGTGCTTGCCGGCGTGCACCAGCCCTCGTCCGGCACGATCGAATTCTGCGGCCAGCAGGTGTCGCTCGACACCCCCGCCAAGGCGCTGGACATGGGCATCGCCACCGTCTTCCAGGACCTTGCGCTCTGCGAGAATCTCGACGTCGTCGCCAACCTCTTCCTCGGCCACGAAATGTCGCCCTGGGCGCTCGATGAAGTGGCGATGGAAGTGCGCGCCTGGACGCTGCTGCGCGAGCTTGCCGCGCGCATCCCGTCTGTCCGCGAACCCATCGCCTCGCTCTCCGGCGGCCAGCGCCAGACGGTGGCCATCGCCCGCTCGCTGCTACTCAATCCCAAACTCATCATGCTGGACGAGCCGACGGCGGCGCTCGGCGTGGCGCAGACGGCCGAGGTGCTGAACCTCATCGAGCGTGTGCGCGATCGCGGCCTCGGCGTCATCATCATCAGCCACAATATGGAGGACGTACGCGCCGTGGCGGACCGCATTGTCGTGCTGCGGCTCGGCAAGAACAACGGCGTCTTCACGCCGGAATCCTCCAATCAGGACCTCATTTCCGCCATTACGGGCGCCACGGACAATTCCGTCTCGCGCCGCGCCGACCGCAAGGCCGGCGAAGCCCAGGACCATCAAGGGGGACCAGCATGAGCCAGAATCCATCCCAGCCCCTGCTGGACCGCAGCGACGAGCGCGTGCGCCATGACGACAGCCTCGCCGCCATGGCCAAGGGCTTTATCGACCGCGTGCGCTCCGGCGATCTCGGTATGCTGCCCGTCGCCGTCGGCCTCGTCGTCATCTCCATCGTCTTTTCCGCGCTGAACCCGATCTTCCTGGCGCCGAACAACCTCGTGAACCTTCTGTTCGACTGCGCCACGGTCGGCGTCATCTCGCTTGGCATCGTCTGCGTTCTGGTGCTCGGCGAAATCGACCTGTCCGTAGGTTCGATGAGCGGTCTCGCCTCGGCGATGGTCGGTGTGCTCTGGGTCAATCAGGGCTGGCCGATCGCCGGTGCCATCCTGGCCGCCCTCGTCGTCGGTGCGGGCGTCGGCCTGCTCTATGCCACGCTCTACAACCGTCTCGGCATGCCGAGCTTCGTCGCCACGCTTGCCGGCCTGCTCGCGCTGCTCGGCTTGCAGCTCTACATTCTTGGCCCGACGGGCTCAATCAACTTGCCTTATGCCTCCTCGCTGGTCCGCTTCGGCCAGATCCTGATCATGCCCGACTGGTTGTCCTACACACTGGCATTGGTGCCCGGTCTCGTGATGATCGGCCGCGGCCTTCGCACCCGCAATCAGCGCCTCGCCGCCAATCTTTCGGCCCAGCCGATGCGGGCGCTGATCCTCAAGGCCGCCGTTCTGACGATCGCGCTGGAAGCCGCCGTCTTCTATCTCAATCTCGGCCGCGGCATGCCCTGGATGTTCGCGCTCTTCATCGCGCTCGCGGTCATTCTCAACTATGCGCTGACGCGCACGCAATGGGGCCGCTCGATGTTTGCCGTCGGCGGCAACAAGGAGGCGGCGCGCCGTTCGGGCATCAATGTGCGCCGCATCTATATGAGCGCCTTCATGCTCTGCTCGACGCTCGCCGCACTTGGCGGCATCCTCTCGGCCTCGCGCCTTGCCTCCTCCAGCCAGCAGGCCGGTACGGGCGACGTCAACCTCAACGCCATCGCCGCGGCCGTCATCGGCGGCACCAGCCTGTTCGGCGGACGCGGCAGCGCTTATTCGGCCCTGCTCGGCATCATCGTCATCCAGGCGATCTCGAACGGGCTGACGCTGCTCAACCTGTCGTCCTCGCTGCGCTACATGATTACCGGTGGGGTTCTCGCCATCGCCGTCATCGTCGACTCGCTCGCCCGTCGCTCCCGCGTCAGCCACGGCCGCGCCTAACGCATATGGAAATGGAGTTTTAGATCATGGCTGACCTCATGAAGGGCAAGATCGCCGCCATCACCGGTGCCGCCTCCGGCATCGGTCTCGAATGCGCCAAGACGCTCTTGGCCGAGGGTGCGAAGGTGGTGCTGGTCGATCGCGCCAGGGACAAGCTGGAGCAGCTCTGCGGGGAGCTGGGGCAGAACGCCCTGCCGCTCGTCGTCGACCTGCTGACGCCATCAGATGTTTCCGGCATGCTGCCGCGCATCCTCGAGATTGCCGGCGGGCTCGATGTCTTCCACGCCAATGCCGGCGCCTATATCGGCGGCCCGGTGGCAGAAGGCGATCCGGACGCCTGGGACCGCATGCTGAACCTCAACATCAACGCGGCCTTCCGCTCGGTGCATGCGGTGCTGCCCTACATGATCGAGAAGAAGACGGGCGACATCCTGTTCACCTCGTCGATTGCCGGTGTCGTGCCGGTCATCTGGGAGCCGATCTATACGGCGTCGAAATTCGCCGTTCAGGCTTTCGTGCATTCCACCCGCCGCCAGGTGGCGCAGCATGGCGTGCGCGTCGGCGCGGTGCTCCCCGGCCCGGTCGTCACGGCGCTGCTCGACGATTGGCCGAAGGAGAAGATGGACGAGGCGCTGGCGAACGGCAGCCTGATGCAGCCGAAGGAAGTGGCCGATGCCGTGCTCTTCATGCTGACACGGCCGCGCAATGTCACGATCCGCGACTTGGTCATTCTGCCCAACAGCGTCGATCTCTGAGCGAGCGGCAAGCGGCATGACGCCGCTTGCTCCAAGAATTCCTGATTGCAGGCGGTAGACCCATGAACACTCCTTCCTCCGCGCAGCCTCCGGGCGGCGAACGCTACCTTATCGGCGTCGATGTCGGCACGGGCAGCGCCAGAGCCGGACTCTTCGATCTCTCCGGCCGCATGCTCGCCTCTGGCAAACGCGACATTTCGCTGTTTCGCGAACCCGGCGCGATGGTCGAACAATCGAGCACGGAAATCTGGGCTGCCGTCTGCGCCTCGGTGCGCGAGGCGGTTGAAAAGGCGGGTATCGCACCAGAAAACGTTGCCGGTATCGGCTTCGATGCGACCTGCTCGCTGGTCGTGCTCGGGGAAGGGGGCAAGCCGTTGCCCGTCGGACCCTCCGAGGACCCGGAGCGAGACATCATCGTCTGGATGGACCACCGTGCCGTGGATCAGGTCGAGCGCATCAATGCCGGGGGCTACGATGTGTTGCGCTATGTCGGCGGCATCATCTCGCCGGAAATGGAGACGCCGAAACTGCTGTGGCTGAAGGAAAACCGTCCCGCGGTTTTCGATGCCGCCTGGCAGTTTTTCGATCTCGCCGATTTCCTGACCTGGCGCGCGACCGGCGATCTTGCCCGCTCCACCTGCACGGTCACCTGCAAATGGACCTATCTGGCACACGAGAAGCGCTGGGATCCCGGCTATTTCCACGGCATCGGTCTCGGTGTTCTCGCGGATGAAGATTTCGCGCGCATCGGCCAGCGCGTCGTCGAGCCCGGCACGCCGCTTGGCAATGGCCTGACCGAGAGGGCGGCCGCCGAGCTCGGCCTTGTCGCCGGCATCCCAGTCGGCGCCGGCATGATCGATGCCCATGCGGGCGGCATCGGCACGGTGGGTGTCGATGGCTCGCCGGAAAACAATCTCGGTTATGTCTTCGGCACCTCTTCCTGTACCATGACCTCGACGCATGAGCCGGTCTTCGTGCCGGGGGTCTGGGGACCGTATTTCTCCGCCATGGTTCCGGGCATGTGGCTGAACGAGGGTGGCCAGTCGGCGGCGGGCGCCGCCATCGAGCAGCTTCTCTCGTTCCATCCGGCGGCAAACGAGGCTGCGGCGCTGGCGAAGACGCGCGGCCTTTCCCTGCCGGTCCTGCTGGCGGAGCTGGCTTCGCAGAAGGCCGGCACGCTTTCGGAGGTCGCAAGGCTTGCGGACAACCTGCATGTCGTGCCGGAATTCCTCGGCAATCGCGCGCCGTTTGCCGATCCCCACGCTCGCGCCGCCATTGTCGGCCTCGGCATGGAGCGCGACCTCGACAATCTCGTCGCGCTCTACATCGCCGGCCTCTGCGGCATCGGTTACGGTCTGCGCCAGATCATCGAGGCGCAGGCTGCGGCGGGCGCGCCGGTCGACAAGATCGTCATCAGCGGCGGCGCCGGCCAGCTCGATCTCGTGCGCCAGCTTCTGGCGGATTCCGCCGGCAAGCCATTGCTTTCCACGCGGGCGGAAGAGCCGGTGCTCCTCGGCGCCGCCATCCTCGGCAGCGTCGCGGGTGGTGCCTTCCCGGATGTCCGGGACGCCATGGCTGCTCTTTCAGCCGTCAATCGCACCTACCATCCAGCGGGCGCGGAAACTGAGGCCCTGCACGCGAAGCGTTACGATGCCTTCCGGCGTTTGCAGGATCTGGCGCGGGAAATCCGCTAGGCGCCGAGCAGCAGTGCGACGGGCGCGCCCGAGAGTGCGTCCGAAAGCGGGAGCACGCCGCCGAGCTTAATCGTGCGGCCATCGAGTACGGACCGCACGCTGCGCCCTTGGAAATCCGCCGAGATGGTCAGCGAAATATCCTGCATAGCCTCGTCGCGCAGCCGAAGGCCCTCATGCGCTGTCTTGCCAAAGGCGAGCCGCGGCACGACCGTGATCGCGAAGGCCTCCGGCGTGCCGCGCAGAAAGGCGAGGGCCTGCCGGCCGCCATCGGAAAGCTCCAGCGGACGATAAGGGCCGTCGAACAGCCGGGGTGCGGCATTGCGCGCTGCGAGCACCGTTGCGGTGAGCCATTGCTTGTAGTCGGCGAAGGTTTCACGGTGGGGGTGCGGTTGCTCGGGAACCGTCAGCGACGCAACATCCAGCAGCGGCCGGTTGTCCGGGTCGACGAGGGAAAAATCGCCGCGTTCGCTGCCCTGATAGATGTCGGGAATGCCCGGAGCCGTCAGCTTGATCAGGGTCTGCGACAACGAATTCAGAAGCCCCGCATCTATGAATGGCGACAGCGTTTCCTCGAAATCGGCCAGGAAGGCCTCGTGCCGCAGGATATCCTCGACGAAGCGCATGACCTTCCGTTCATAGTCCACATCGGGCTGGTTCCAATTCGTGCCGATCTTGGCCTCGCGCAGCGCCTTCTCCATGTAGGCGGTCATGCGTTTGCCGAGATCCGCGCGGCCGGATACCGGCCAAACCCCGGCAAGCGCCTGATAGATCAGCCACTCGACATCCGGCTCCGGTACGGTTCGTCCGCCATGCGTCTGACGGAAGTGTCCGTTGAGGGGTGTCCAGCGCCCGACGGCAGCGACCCAGAGGTCGGGTGCTTCGCTCAGCGTATAGAGGCGTGCGCGTGCGTCCTCGCCTCGTTTCGTGTCGTGCGTCGATGTTGCCGAGAGGCCGTGCGGCATGGTCTCCAGCCGTGCCCGCATGGCGTCGTGGAAAGCGGCAGGGCCGCCAGCCGGTTCGCCGGGATTGCCGCCGACCTCGTTGGCCGCAATGAACGCGTTTTCGCGGTAGAAGAGCGTGTCTTCCAACGCCTTGGCCATGATCGGACCGCTCAGCTGCTGGAAGCGGCCTCGGAATTCGGTGCAGGCCTCATAGGCGCCGGCGACGCAATCGTCGACGAGGATTTCCCAGATGAAGTCGATCGCCTCGCGCGCTTCGGGCTGGGCGCGTCCCTGCGCGGCCTGCCGTGCGGCTGCGAGAAGCTGGCGATCACGCTCCGTGACATCGGCCGGCGTCATATAGGTGCGGTAAACGGGCAGCGCGATGATGATGGCGCGGATCGCTTCGGTCAGCGCGCTGCGCGAAAAATCGGCTTGCGAAAGGTCGGCAATGCCCTTCGCCAGTGTGGCGAGGCGGTGCATCTCGCCCTCGAAATTGTCGGTAAGCATCTGCTGCTTGCTGGCCTTGGCCTCTTCGGCATAGCTGCCGCGATGCTCGTCGTCTTTGAGGGCGAGGAAAGCCGCCGCAAGTCGCCCGCCTTCCTGCTCGTCGGCAAGTGCATCGGCAAGCGAGGCGATGAATTCGTAGCCCGTCGCACCCGCCACCGGCCAGTCCGCAGCGAAGGGCTCGTTTTTCTCGAGAATCTTCTCCACGACGATATAAACATCGGGCCCCACGGCGGCGCGCAGGCGCGCCAGATAGCCGGCGGGATCGGCAAGGCCATCGACATGGTCGATGCGCAGGCCATCGACGATACCGTCGCGGACAAGGTCGAGCGTCAGCCTATGGCTGTCGTCAAAGACAGCGGGTTCCTCGACGCGCAGGCCCGCAAGCCCGGCGATCTCGAAGAAGCGCCGGTAGCTGAGATGCCGGCTCGCCGTCTTCCAGTCCGTCAGTTTCCAGGGTTGCGCCGCGTGGATGGCCGTGATCCGGCCGGGCTGTGCGGAGAGGGTGTCGAGATGGTTTTCCAGGGTGCTGCGAGCAGCGGGATCCGGGAGTGCGGTAGAGAAAAGCGCACTGCCCTGCGGGTCCATCTCCGGAGAGGAAAGGGCGGCTGCGATGCCCGCCTCCTGCAAAAGCGCCTGGCAGGTCCTGGGATGCAGGGGATAGAAACTGTCGTGATAGGCAAGCGCGACCGCATCGTATTGCGGGTCGATGGCGAGCCGGATGGTGCCATCGGCCAGTTCCTCCGCGAACCCCTTGCCGAGAAAGGGCAACGTCAGCTTCTGCGACCAGTCGATATCGAAATGGCGGGCGAAGATGCTCTCCGCGCCCCAGGCGATAACGCTGCGCCACCATGGATTTTCAAGGCTCGCCGCCATGTGGTTGGGGACGATGTCGAGAAGGAGGCCCATATCGTGGCTGTGCAGTGCATCCGCCAGCCGGCGCAGCCCATCGAGGCCACCAAGCGCGGGATCGATCTCGTTCGGGTTCGTGACGTCATAGCCATGCGTCGAGCCGCCGACGGCGGTCATCAGAGGGGACGCATAGAGATGGCTGATCCCCAATCGCTTGAGATAGGGAACCAGTTTTTGTGCCCGTGCGAAGTCCATGCCATTGCGGAACTGCAGGCGATAAGTAGAGCGGGGAGATGTCATAAAGCCCAGAAGATGCGAGTAAAGCCCGTTCCAAAACGTAGATTCACCGGTTTTGTTCCAAACGGCGCGGCGGGCGCTTGGGGACGGTGCCCTCGCGGCCAAGGTTCCCACTGGCGTGCCCCGCGCACGATGTGACAAGGTGCAGGCAGCAGGGAGAGGACATATCCATGGGCAATCATCTTTTCGACGCGATCCGGGCGGTTGCAAAGCCGGACGCCGTCTTCATCGAGACGATCGATGGCAGGCGATGGACCTACGGCGACATGATCGCCCTTTCCGGCCGGCTGGCGGGCACGCTTCGGGCGCTTGGCGTGCGGCCGGGCGATCGGGTCGCCGTGCAGGTGGAAAAGAGCCCCGAGGCGCTGATGCTTTATCTCGCCTGTATCCGGGCGGGCGCGGTCTATCTGCCGCTCAACACCGCCTATACGCTCGCGGAACTCGATTATTTCATCGGTGACGCCGAGCCGGCGCTCGTGGTCGTCGGACCGAAAGCGCGCGAAGGTGTCGAGGCAATCGCCAGGGCCCATGGCAGCCGCGTCGAGACGCTCGATGCCTCGGGCCATGGCAGTCTCATCGAGCGCGCCACGGATGAGAACCCCGATTTCGCCGATGTCGAGCGCGGGCCGGATGATCTGGCGGCGATCCTCTACACGTCGGGCACGACCGGCCGCTCCAAGGGCGCGATGCTGACGCATGACAACCTGCTGTCGAACGCGCTGACGCTGCGCGACCATTGGCGCTTCACCAGCGAAGACCGGCTGATCCATGCCCTGCCGATCTTCCACACGCATGGTCTGTTCGTCGCGTCGAACGTCACGCTGCTGTCAGGCGCGTCGATGTATCTGCTCCCGAAATTCGATGCCGACGAAGCCCTTGGTTTGATGGATACGGCGACCGTCCTGATGGGCGTGCCGACCTTCTATGTCCGGCTCGTGCAGCATCCCGGCCTGACCCGTGAGGCGACCGCGAAGATGCGGCTCTTCGTTTCCGGCTCCGCGCCACTTCTGGCGGAAACGCACCGCGCCTTCTCGGAAAAGACTGGTCACGCCCTGCTCGAACGCTACGGCATGACCGAGACGAACATGAACACCTCAAACCCCTATGACGGCGACCGCATCGCCGGCACGGTGGGCTTCCCGCTGCCGGGCGTTTCGCTGCGCGTCACCGAACCGGAGAGTGGCGCGCCGGTGCCGGACGGCGAGACGGGCATGATCGAGGTGAAGGGGCCGAACGTCTTCAAAGGCTATTGGCGCATGCCGGAAAAGACGGCGGCCGAGTTCCGCGCCGATGGTTTCTTCATTACCGGCGATCTCGGCAAGATCGATGAACGCGGCTATGTTCATATTGTTGGACGCGGCAAGGACCTCGTCATTTCGGGTGGCTACAACATCTATCCGAAGGAAGTGGAGACCGAGATCGACGTCATGCCGGGCGTCGTCGAAAGCGCCGTCATCGGCGTGCCGCATCCGGATTTCGGCGAAGGCGTGACGGCAGTCGTGGTGCGTGCGAAGGATGCCGCGCTCGATGAAAAGGCGGTTCTGGACGGCCTGAAGGACCGGCTGGCGCGCTACAAGCAGCCCAAGCGCGTGCTTTTCGTCGACGACCTGCCGCGCAACACGATGGGAAAGGTTCAAAAGAACGTGCTGCGCCAGACCTATGAGGACCTCTACAAGGCCTGATCGTAGGCGAAATGCCGTCGCAGGATATCGAGCACCTCGGTTGCAAGCTCGCCGACGATGCCGCTCCGTTCCCAAGAATAGAGCGAGGCGACGACGGGCGGTTCCGGCGCAAAATCGGCAAGCGGCCTGATGCGCCATCCCTTGGCGGCATCGACCGGCAGCATGGAGAGGCCGAGCCCGGCCTCGATGGCCATCAGCACGTTGCGCAGGCTGGCGGAGGTGAAGGCGACGTACCAGCGCCGCCGCTCCCGCTCCAGCCGCTCGAACATCGCGTCGCGATAGAGCCCGCCGGGCGGGAAGGTGACGAGGGGGACGGGATCGGGAAGGTCGTTTGCCGCATCCATGGCCGCGTACCAAGCGATGGGCTCGGCAAAGCTCGCCCAGGCGTCGGCGGTCGGCGTATCCTCCTTCAGGACCACGATGTCGAGTTCACCGGCCCTATAGCGCCGTGTCAGGTCGGATCGCAGGCCGGTTGTGACGTCGAGCCGGGCTTGCCTGTGGCGCTTGGTGAAGGCGGCGAAGACGCGGGCCATCTCGGGGGTGGCGATATCGTCGGGCATGCCGATGCGCACCGAGGTCGTGCCGGAGGTCTCGGCCACCAGCGTCAGTGCCTCGCTCTGTAGCGTGAGGATGCGCCGGGCATGGCCGAGCAGGCGCTCGCCCGTCACCGTCAGGCGTACCGGGCGCGCCGCGCGATCGACGAGATCGCGGCCGATCGCCTCCTCGAGCCGGGCGATCTGCTGGCTCATCGTCGATTGGGTCATGTGCAGGCGGTCAGCGGCGGCGGTGAAGCTGCCTGCATCGGCGACCGCCACAAAGGCCCGGAGCAGGCGCGGATCGAGCACGATGCCTCCATCGAAAATCGGAATGATGGGTATCTAAACATGTAATTTGCGCATGATTCAAGCGGATGGTAGCGATAGCGGGAGGGTGGCGCGATCCCGCGAGCCGCCCGGTACAGCAGAAAGTCCTACCATGGCAGATACCAAGCAACCGCGCCCGGCCCGCGATTGGGCAATGCTCGGGCTGGTCGTCCTCGTCGCTCTCAACCTTCGCCCCTTCATCGCCGCGCCCGCGCCCATTCTCAACGAGATCATGACGGATACCGGCCTTGGACTGGGCGGGGTTTCACTCCTGACGCTGCTGCCGATGTTCCTGATGGGGGCCGGCGCTTTCATGGCGCCGGGATTGCAGTTGCGCATCGGCACGCGGCGGGGCCTGCTCGTGGCGCTTGCCATTCTGCTTGCGGGCTCGGCGCTGCGTTTCTACGCGGAGAGCGGTGCTGCACTGATTGCGACGGCCGGGCTCTGCGGCATCGGCGTCGCCTTCATCCAGGCGGCCTTTCCCGGCATCATCAAGACGCGATTCCCGGCAAGCGTGCCCGTCGTTACCGGGCTCTATTCCGCGATGATCATGGCAGGCGGCGCCTTCGGCGCGCGGCTGATGCCGGTACTCACCCATGCCGGCTATTCCTGGCGGGCGGCCCTTGCCTGGCTCGCCGTGCCGGTCGCCATCGCGCTCGCCGCCGCCTGGCGCATCCTTTCCGATGTCCAGGCGAGCCGCCCGGACGGCACGCTGACGCGCAGGCTTCTGGCGCGGCCGCGCACCTGGGTGCTGATGGCCGCCTTCGGCCTCGTCAATGCCGGATATTCCTCGATGATCGCCTGGCTGGCGCCCTATTACCAGGCGCAAGGCTGGACGAGCGCCGACAGCAGCGGCCTCGTCGCGGTCATGGCCGCCTGCCAGGCTGTCGCGGCCCTCAGCCTGCCGACGCTGGCGCGTGGCAATATCGACCGCCGTCGCTGGCTGTGGCTGACCATCGCGTTTCAGCTTGTCGGCTTCTTCGGACTGGCCAGCATGCCGGGAGCGGCACCCGCGCTCTGGGCGGGGCTGTGCGGCGCCGGCCTTGGCGGCAGCTTCTCGCTGGCCATCGTCACCGCGCTCGATCATCTGCCGCGCCCCGAACAGGCGGGCGCGCTGGCGGCGCTCATGCAGGGCGGCGGGTTCCTCATTGCAGCGCTCGGCCCCTATGCGGTTGCCCTGCTGCATGACTGGACGGGCGGGTTCGCCGCCGGCTGGCTACTGCATTTCGGCTGCGTGCTGGTGACGGCGCTGCTCTATCTGCGCTTCGACCCGCGCCACTATCCGGCGGCGATGCCCTCGGCCGGCTGAACGAAAAAACCCGCGCCGGTGACGGCGCGGGCTTCAAGGGAATTGCCGGTCTTCAGCGACGGCCGCCGAACGGCTTCAGCGCCGCATGGCGGTTGACGTCCTTGTAGAGCAGGTAACGGAACGGGCCGGGGCCGCCGGCATAGCAGGCCTGCGGGCAGAAGGCGCGCAGCCACATGAAGTCGCCGGCTTCTACCTCCACCCAGTCCTGGTTGAGCCGATAGACCGCCTTGCCCTGCAGCACGTAAAGGCCGTGCTCCATGACATGGGTTTCGGCGAAGGGAATGACGGCGCCGGGCATCAGCGTGACGATGGTCACGTGCATGTCGTGGCGCAGGTCGTTCGGATCGACGAAGCGCGTCGTTGCCCAGCCGCCGTTCGTGCCGGGCATTTCCGAGGGCTTGATATCCTTTTCGTTGAGGATCAGCGGCTCGGGATGCGGCAGGCCCTCGACGGCCTCATAGGACTTGCGGATCCAGTGAAAGCGGGCATGAGCGCCGGAGCGGTTGCGCAGCGACCATTTCAGGCCCGGCGGCAGGAAGGCGTAGCCGCCCGGGTCCAGCGTGTGCGTGCCGGTCGGGATCGTCAGCTCCACCGTGCCATCGACGACGAAGAGCACGCCTTCGGCATCCGGGTCCTGTTCCGGATTGTCGCTGCCGCCACCCGGCGCCACTTCCATGACATATTGCGAGAAGGTCTCGGCGAAACCGGAAAGCGGGCGGGCGATGATCCAGAGCCGCGTGTTGTCCCAGAAGGGCAGGAAGCTGGTGACGATGTCCTGCATCGTGCCCTTGGGCAGCACCGCATAGGCCTCGGTGAAGACGGCGCGGCCGGTCAGGAGGTCGCTCTGCGGCGGATGGCCGCCGAGGGAGGAATAGTAGCTTCGTTGCATCGTCTCAGGCCCTTTGCTGTGAGTGGTTCCGATTTTTTTATGAGCGCAGCCTTGGGTGCCGCGCCGATCTTGAAGGCGTTACTTCGCCCCTGTCTTTTCGAGCAGTGCGGCGATCTCCTCAAAGCCGCGCCCGCGCGCATGCTGCAGCGGCGTCACGCCGTCATTGTCTGCGAGATTGACGTTGGCCCTTGCCTTGACCAGCAAGTCGACGATCTCGACATGCCGCCGTCCGCCGTCGCCGAGGATGATGGCCTCGAGAAGCGCCGTCCAGCCGAGCCGGTTGACATGGTCCACGTTCACGCCGGCCTTGATCAGGGTATCGACCGTCTCGACATGGCCGCGCTCGGCGGCGGGAATGAGCGCCGTGCCGCCGTAGCGGTTGATGCTCTTGAGATCAGCACCGTGAGAAAGCATCAGTTTCAGGATGTCCAGATGGCCGCGCGCACCGGCATAGAGATAGGGGCTGTCCTCGATGCCGTCCTTGGCATTGACGTCTGCCCTGGCCTCGATCAGCGCGCGGGCGGCATCGAGATTGTTCGCATGGGTGGCGACGAGAAGGGCGGTGGCACCACTGCCGTCCCGCGCCTCGATATCGGCCCCCTTATCGAGCAGGGCCGTGATCGCTGCTACATCATTGGCGGCGGCCGCCTTGTGCAATTGAAGGTCCATGGCATCACCGGCGGCAAGAAGGGGAGACGAGAGGGCTGCGAGGAAGAGCCAGGCCGACAGCAGGGAGAATTTCAGCATGCGCCATCCCATGGGGTTATGCCGGCAAAATTAACAGGCGGGCATGCCATTTGAAAATTAAATATGCAAATCCCTATCATGCAGAAGGTGAATTTGGCGGGTTATCGTGCCGGAACGCCCGACCCTCGCCAGAAGGCCTGTAGCCACTTTTCCGGCAAGTGCTCTATAAGCGGGAAACATCAGAAACACGGAAAGGGCATGATCCATGCAGACGGAACAGGGGCTGTTGCGCATTTCGATTGCGGTCACCATCGTGCTGGCCGGCGTCGGCATCCTGTTCGGTATTCTCTCAGGCTCGTTTGCCATCGTCTTCGACGGCGTCTATGCGCTGACGGATGCGGTCATGACGGTGGTCGCCTTGCTGGTCTCCAATCTCATCGCCGCCTCGGCCTCCGGCAGCGGGCGTTTCGTCAAGCATTTCACCATGGGCTTCTGGCATCTGGAGCCGATGGTGCTCGGCCTCAACGGCATCATGCTGACGGGGGCTGCCATCTACGCGCTGATCAACGCCATCGGCTCCATCATGGATGGCGGGCGCGCGCTCGATTTCGATCAGGCCATCCTCTATGCGGTGCTCACGATCGCTGTCACCGTTACCATGGCGGTCATAGGCACGCGGGCGAACCGCACCATCCAGTCGGATTTCGTGGCGCTCGACGCCAAGGCCTGGGTCATGTCGGCAGGGCTGACCAGCGCTCTGCTCGTCGCCTTCGTCATCGGCTACTTCATCCAGGGCACGAAGCACGAATGGCTGTCGCCCTATATCGATCCGGTCGCGTTGGCGCTCGTCTGCGTCGTCATCATTCCCATTCCCGCCGGCACGATCCGCCAGGCGCTCGCCGATATCCTGCTCGTCACGCCGTCGGATTTGAAACGCCATGTTGATGCGGTCGCAAAGGCGATTGTCGAGAAGCGCGGTTTCCTGTCCTACCGCGCTTATGTCGCCCGTGTCGGCCGCGGCCGGCAGATCGAACTCTACTTCATCGTGCCGGAAGATTTTCCCGCGCAGAAACTGCAGGAATGGGACCAGATCCGCGACGAAATCGGCCTCGCCATAGGCGATGAAGGCCCGGATCGCTGGTTGACCATCGCCTTCACGACCGATCCGGAATGGGCGGATTGATCATTCCTTTATGGAATGTTTGGTATTGTGACTATCTATTTGTGTAATGCATGGTCATGCCCGATCTTCCCTTCAGCTAACCAAGGGGAACGACATGTTCAAAAGCCTTCTATCCTGCGCCATGGCCGCCGGCCTTGCTTTCTCCGTTCTCGCGACGCCCTTTGCGGCGAGCGCTGACGACCTGGAAACCATCAAAGCAGCCGGTGAATTCAAGTTCGCCAACAGCGGCGCCTACCCGCCCTTCAGCTTCGTCGACGACAGCAACCAGACCGTCGGTTTCGACGTCGATATCGGCAACGAGATCGCCAAGCGCCTCGGCGTGAAGGGCACCGGTCTCAGCACCGCCTGGGACGGGATCATCGCCGGCCTGCTTGCCGGAAAATACGACTCGGTCATCGGCAGCATGACCATCACGCCCGAGCGCGAAAAGGCCGTCGATTTCGTCGGTCCCTACTACAAGTCCGGCCGCGGCGTCTTCGTGCTGGATGGGTCCGACGTGAAGTCGATCGACGACCTCAAGGACAAGACCATCGGCGTGACGCTCGGCGAAACCCACGAAAAGTGGGCCCGCGAGCGCGGCGGCTGGGAAATCCGCACCTACAAAGGCCTGCCGGAACTCTTTCTCGAGCTGAAGGCCGGCCGTATCCAGGCGATGATCGTCGATGCCGTTCCGGTGTCGATCGCCATCAAGGAAACCGGCGAGAAGTTCACCAAGCTCGACGTGCCGGAATTCAAGGGCACCGAGGACAAGATCGGCATCGCCATCCGCAAGGGCAATCCCGAGCTGAAGGCGGCCATGCAGAAGGCGCTCGACGACATGATGGCCGACGGCACCTACGAGGCCATCGCCATGAAGTGGATCGGCTCGGACATCCGCTGATCGTTTTCGCATCCTGAGACGGCTGGCCGGCGGGAAAAACCGCCGGCGGCCTGACCGACTGCCGAGGATCCGGGAATGGACATCGCTCTCATCGGCCGCATCATCCCTGTCTTCGTCCAGGCGGCCTGGACGACCGTTCAGATTTCGCTCATCTCGCTCGTCCTCGGCCTTGCCGTGGCGGCGCTGATCGCGGGCCTGCGGCTTTCCCATCTGGCAGTGTTGCGCTTCGTCGGGGCTGCCTATGTCAGCGTCTTCCGCGGCACGCCGGCGCTTCTCCAGATCTTCCTGCTCTATTTCGGTGGCCCGCAGCTCGGCATCCAGCTTGAGCCCTTCGCGGCAGGCGCCATCGCGCTCGGCCTTAACATCGGCGCCTATATGGCGGAATCGATCCGGGGTGGTGTGCTGTCGGTCGATCGCGGGCAGATGGAGGCGGCGCGCTCGCTCGGCTTCGGCGAAGGCCAGTCCATGCGCTGGATCGTGCTGCCGCAGGCCGCCAAGCTGATGATCCGCCCGCTCGGCGTCAATGCCGTGGCGCTGGTCAAGGGCACGGCGCTCGTTGCGACAATCTCGGTGGTGGAACTCACCTATACGGCGCAGCGCTTCATCGGCTCCACCTACAAACCCTTCGAGATCTTCGCGGTAACGGCAGTGCTCTACATGATCATGGTCTATGGCCTTACGCTCGTCATCGACAGGCTCGACCGCGCCTATGCCGGGGAGGCCTGAGCCATGCAGGGTCTCGATTTCAGCATCGTCCCGGAATATCTACCGCTGATCGGCAAGGGCCTGTGGTGGACGGTCGTCATCTCCGTTGTTTCCGCGCTGTTCAGCATCGTCGCCGGCATGGGCTTTGCCCTCATCGTGCTTTATGCCTCGCCCGTGGTGCGCTATCCCGTGCGCTTCTTCATGTGGCTCTTCATGGGCACGCCGCTGCTTTTGCAGCTGTTCCTGATCTATTTCGGCCTCGTGCAGATCGGCATCGACATTCCGGCCCTCTGGTCCGGCATCATCGGCCTCAGCCTGCATTTCGCCGTCTACAATGCCGATATCTTTCGCGCCGGCATTGCCTCGCTCGATAAGGGGCAGACCGAGGCAGCGCGCTCGCTCGGCTTCGGCGCCTGGCAGACGCGGTTCTACATCGTCGTGCCGCAGGCCCTGCGCAACACGGTGCCGGCCGTCGGCAACATGATGATCGCGCTTCTGAAAGAATCGTCGATCGTCTCGATGATCGGCATCGCCGAGCTCGTTCATAGCGCCCAGCTCGTCATCAGCGAGACCTACCGGCCTTTCGAATTCTACCTGACGGCGGCCGCCCTCTATTACGTCCTCAATCTCATTCTCGAAGCGGTCCTCAGGGGGATCGAACGGAAAGTGGAGCTTTCGCGATGACCGATGTCCGTCCGATGATCGAGGTGCGCGGCGCGCGCAAATTCTTCGGGCCGCTGGAGGTGCTGAAGGGCATCGATTTCAGCGTGGCGCGCGGCCAGATCGTCGCTGTGATCGGCCCGAGCGGTTCGGGCAAGAGCACGCTGCTGCGCTCGATCAACCACTTGGAAACGCTCGATGGCGGCGAGGTGTGGCTGGATGGCGTTCAGGTCAACCAGACGCTTCCCCGCCGCGCCTTCGAAAGGCATATCAACAGCGTGCGCCAGCAGATGGGCATGGTGTTCCAGCACTTCAATCTCTTCCCGCATCTGAGCGTGGCGGAAAACATCACCATCGCGCCGATGAAGCTGAAGGGCATGGCGAAGGCCGACGCACGGGCGCTGGCGCTGAAGATGCTCGACAAGGTGGGCCTTGCCGACAAGATCGACGCTTTCCCGGCGCGTCTTTCCGGCGGGCAGAAGCAGCGCGTCGCCATTGCCCGCGCGCTCGCCATGCAGCCGAAGGTCATGCTGTTCGACGAGGCGACGTCGGCGCTCGATCCGGAGCTGGTGGACGAGGTGAACCTCGTCATGAAACAGCTCGCGGCCGAGCACATGACCATGGTGATCGTCACGCATGAGATGCGTTTTGCCGCCGAAGTCGCCGACCGGGTGATCTTCATGGCGGATGGCGCGGTCGTCGAGGAGGGCAAGCCCGACGATCTCTTCCGAAATCCGGTGCAGGAACGCACCCGCAGCTTCCTCAAGAAGTTCCTCAACGGCTAGACTACGTCCGGCCGCTGCATTCTTATCTTTTTCAATGGATCGATCATGAGCCAGCAATCGACTGCGCCCGGTGAACGCCCGGCATCGCACCTCTTCTACCAGTCCCGCATGCGCCGGCCGCTCGCCGACCGCGCCGAGGGCATCTATATCTGGGACGAACACGGCCGGAAGGTCATCGACGGCTCCAGCGGCGCCATGGTCGTCAATATCGGCCATTCCAACCGCAACGTGCTCGATGCCATGAAGCGGCAGATGGACAAGGCGACCTTCGCCTATCGCCTGCATTTCGAAAACCAGCCGGCGGAAGACCTCGCCCGCCGGCTCGCCGGCCATATGCCCGAGGGGCTCGACCGGGTGTTCTTCGTTTCCGGCGGTTCGGAAGCCGTGGAATCCTGCCTGAAACTCGCCCGGCAATGGGCGCTCGCCACCGACCAGCCGGAGCGCTGGAAGGTCATTTCGCGCTTCCCCTCCTATCACGGCTCGACGCTCGGGGCGCTTGCCGTCACCGGCTACGACGCGCTGAAAAAGCCCTTCCTGCCGATGCTGCGCGACATGCCGCACATCAAGGCGCCGACCGCCTATCTCGACCGCGACAATTTCTCGATGGAAGAGCGCGGGCTGCGCTATGCCGATATGCTGGAGGAGAAGATCCTGGAGGAGGGGGCCGAAAGCGTGCTCGCCTTCATCATGGAGCCGATCGGCGGCGCCTCCACCGGCGCGCTGGTCGCCCCAGACAGCTACTATCCGCGCATCCGCGAGATTTGCGACAAATACGGCATCCTGCTGATCCATGACGAGGTGATGAGCGGGGCGGGCCGCACCGGCCGTTATCTCGGCGGCGATCACTGGAACTGCCGGCCTGACATCATCGCGCTCTCCAAGGGACTGGGTGCCGGCTATTGCCCGCTCGGCGCGATGATCGCCCATTCCAAGCTGGTCAAGCCGGTGCTCGACCGCGGCGGCTTCGCGCATGGCTACACCTATGCCGGCAATCCTCTCGCCTGCGCCGCGGGCCTCGCCGTGCTCGACGAGATCGAGCGGCAGGACCTGCTCGGTAACGCCACCCGCATCGGCGACCTAATAAAGGCCGAGCTTGAGGGACTTGCGGAGCGCTACCCTTTCATCGGCGACGTGCGTGGCAAGGGCCTGCTGCTCGCCGCCGAATTCGTCTCGGATCGCGAGACGATGACCCCGCTGCCCAGGGCGCTCGACGCACACCAGCGCGTCGTCGATATCGCCTATGAGCGTGGCCTCATCATCTATTCCCGTCGCACGCGCGGCGGGGTGGAGGGCGATCATTTCCTCGTCTGCCCGCCGATGATCACGACGGAAGAACAGGTCGGCGAGATCGTGACCATCCTTGATGCGACGCTGGCCCAGCTTGCCGGCGAGCTGTCTTTGCCGGTGCGGAAATAAGGGGCGGATCATGAAATCCAAAAAGGTCATCATCACCTGCGCCGTGACAGGCTCGGTGCACACGCCCTCGATGTCGCCGCATCTCCCTTACACGCCGGAGGACATCGCCGCTCAGGCCATCGAGGCGGCCGAGGCCGGCGCCTCGATCCTGCACCTGCATGCCCGCGACCCGGAAAATGGCCGCCCGACGGCCGACCCCAAAATCTTCCAGCGCTTCCTGCCCGTCATCAAGCAGGCGAGCGATGCGGTGATCAACATCACCACCGGCGGCTCTTCGCTCATGACGCTGGAGGACCGCATGGCGGCGGCGCTGGCGGCCGAGCCGGAAATGTGCTCGCTCAACATGGGTTCGATGAATTTCGGCCTCTACCCGATGCTTGACCGTCCACGCGAATGGCAGCACGCCTGGGAGCCGGAACTGCTGGAGGCGACGCGCAACACGATCTTCCGCAACACGTTCGGCGATATCGAGACGATCCTGAAGCGGCTCGGCGAGGGCTGCGGCACGCGCTTCGAGTTCGAATGCTACGATGTCGGACATCTCTACACGCTCGCGCATTTCCGCGATCGCGGCCTGATACCGGGCACGCCCTTCATCCAGTTCGTGCTCGGCATTCTGGGCGGAATCGGCGCCGATCCCGAGAACCTCATGCATATGAAGCGCATTGCCGACAAGCTGTTCGGCGACGACTACCGCTTCTCCGTACTCGCCGCCGGCCGCAAGCAGACGCCGATGATCACCATGGCCGCGACCA
The DNA here is from genome assembly GCF_049199205.1 of Shinella sp. M31. Classification (NCBI taxonomy): domain Bacteria; kingdom Pseudomonadati; phylum Pseudomonadota; class Alphaproteobacteria; order Hyphomicrobiales; family Rhizobiaceae; genus Shinella; species Shinella sp. M31. The sequence goes on from NZ_JBLZPH010000074.1 coordinate 39,024, forward strand.
TGGGCGGCAGCGTGCGCGTCGGGCTGGAGGACAGCCTGTTCGACGGCCGCGAGCTTGCCACCTCCAACGCCGCGCAGGTGCGCCGCATCCGCGCGATCCTCGAAGGTCTGTCGCTTGAGGTCGCGACGCCCGACGAGGCGCGCGCTATGCTCGGCCTCAAGGGCGGCGATCGCGTCGCCTTCTGAGGAGAGACCATGCAAGACGACATCCGCATCCGACCCGCCGTCATCGAGGACGCCGAAACCATTCATACGGCGCTGAAGGACATGGCCGCCGGCATGAAGGCCGGCCCGAAATTCGTTTCGACGGTCGAGGACATCAGGCGCCACGGCTTCGGTGCGGCTCCCGCCTTCGAGGTGCTGATCGCGGAGACGGCCGATGCCTTCGCCGGCCTCTGCCTGACATTCCCGAGCTTTTCGACCTGGATGGGCACGCCCGGCATCTATGTGCAGGACCTGTTCGTGGTGCATGCCTTTCGCAGCCGGCGCATCGGTGAGCGGCTTTTGCAAGCGGTGGCCCGGCGCGGCCGGGACAAGGGCGCGCGCTATATGCGCCTCTCGGTCGATGTCGAGAATCCAAGGGCGCAGGCCTTTTATGACCGGATCGGCATCCGCCATTCCCGCGATGAGCTGATCCATATGATCAAAGGCGCGGATTTCGACGCCTTCGCCGGTGAGGAGAAGACATGAAGACCTTTTTTGCCGAAGAACAGAAGCGTCACGATCCGAGCTTCTTCCTGTCGAGCGGCGCGCCGCAGCCGAACCCGGAACAGCCGGAACGCGTGGAGCGCCTGCTGTCCGGCGCAAGGGCGGCGGGCATGGAAATCCTGCGCCCGAAGGATCATGGCCTCGGCCCGGTCTCGGCCGTGCACACGCCGGAATATCTGGATTTCCTGCGCCGCATCTATGAGCGCTGGCAATATATCGAGGGCGCGTCGGCCGAAGTCATTCCGAACATCCATCCCATCGCCCGCACCGGCAGCTATCCTGCCTCCGCCGTCGGCCAAGCCGGCTACCATATGGCCGATACGTCCTGCCCGATCTCCGAACACACCTGGGAAAGCGCCTGCTGGAGCGCATCGACCGCCGTCTCCGCAGCCGAGGCCGTCATGGGTGGCGACGCCTGGTCCTACGCGCTCTGCCGCCCACCGGGGCACCATGCCTTTCGCGATGTCGCCGGCGGCTTCTGCTTCTTCAACAATTCCGGCATCGCCGCCCAGCACCTGCTGCAACAGGCAAAACGCGTCGCCATCCTCGATGTTGACCTGCATCATGGCAACGGCACGCAGGGCATGTTCTACGAGCGTGCCGACGTGCTGACCGTGTCGATCCACGCCGATCCGGTGCGCTTCTACCCGTTCTTCTGGGGCCATGCGGATGAGCGCGGCGAGAGGCTCGGCCTCGGCTACAATCTCAACCTGCCGCTTGCCCGCAAATCCGGTGATGCCGTCTATCTCGAAGCGCTTGCCGCCGCGATCCGCCGTATCGAGGCGTTTTCGCCGGATGCGCTCGTCGTGGCGCTCGGCCTCGATGCCTTCGAGAAGGACCCGTTCGGCGGCCTCTCGGTCTCGACACCGGGTTTTAGCCGCATCGCCGACGCGATCGCCAAGCTCCGCCTGCCCACGGTCATCGTCCAGGAGGGCGGCTATCTCTGCGACGAGCTTGGCGACAACCTGACGGCCTTCCTCACCGGTTTCGGCGCGACGGCTTAAAGGTAGGTCCGTTGCTCGAAGGGGATGGTCGCAATCGCCTGGCGCAGTTCCGCCAGCAGCAGGTTTTCCGCCCGGCTGCGGCGGGCCGCACCGTCATACACGACATGCACGTCGATGACGGGCGTGTTCTCATAGGGCGGCAGGCGCCAGAGGCGGCCGGCGCGCACATCCTCCTCCACGACATGGATGGGCAGCGGCCCAAAGCCGAAACCGGCGATGATCAGCCGCTTGACCTCCTCGAGGTTCGAGGAGGTGCCGACGGTCTGGCCCTCGAAACCCTCCTGCTGGCGCAGGAGCGCCACCGGCCAGAGCGCGCCGGACATCTGGTCCGTCTTGAAGGAGACATAGGGCTCCTGCCGCAGGGCCGAGATCGGCAGGTCCTGCACGCCGAACAAAGGATGCCGCCTGCCGCAGAAATAGCCGAAGGTTTCGCGGAACAGCACGTCGTATTCCAGGCGTGGATGACGGTCCTGCATCAGGCAGATGCCGAAGCAGACGTCGCGGTTCAGCACCGCCGCCACCACGTCGTTGCTGGAAGCGACGGTCAGCGACAGCGTGACCTGCGGGAAGGCGCGGTGATAGGCGGCCAGCGCCTCGTCGAGGATCGGGCAGACGACGTGGCTGGCGAGCGCGATCTCGATATGGCCCGTCAGGTCGCCGGGCTGTTCCTCCATATGCTGCGGCAGGCCGGAAACGATGTCGAACAGCGCGACGCATTCGCTGTAGAGCCGCTGGCCGGCCGGCGTGACGGCAAAATGCGAGGCGTTGCGCTCGATCAGCCGGCTGTCCATGTGGGTTTCGAGGCGTTTCAGGGCATTGCTGACTGTCGGCTGCTTCAAGGAAAGTTTTTCACCGGCGGCCGTCAGCCCGCGCTCCTGCACGATCACCATGAAGGTGCGCAGCAGGTTCCAGTCGATTTCCCAGACGAAGCGCCGTCTTTGCCGGGCCATGCGCATCATTCCCCAAAACTATGCTCTCGGGAAAAGCTATTGCATGGCGCGATCCGGCGTCAAAGTCCCGTGAGGGACAAAGGAGGTTCGCCGTGCCGCTTCTGACCTATCAGGGTGTGGTCTATCCCGCGCAATGCGATGCGATGGGCCATATGAACGTGCAATATTATATCGCCGCCTTCGACCAGTCGCTCTGGCACCTGATGGCGGCGGCCGGCTATTCGGCGGACTGGATCAAGGAGCGGAAAGAAGGCTGGGCTGATCGCCGCTACGAGATCGATTTCCGCCAGGAATTGCGGGTCGGCAGCCTGTTCGAAATCCTTTCTTCCGTGGTGAAGGTGGGGCGCACATCGCTTACCACCCGCCATCATCTGACGAACAAGGCGGATGGAGCGCTCTGCGCGGAGCTGCTGGCCGTCTCGGTCTATTTCGACCTTGCAGCGCGGCAATCCCTCCCGTTGCCGGCCGCAATCGTCGCTGCGGCCGGAAATCTGATTGAACCTGCTTAGAGGCCGGCGGCCGCGATGGCGGCGTCGAGGCGTTCGCGGGCCTTCTTCGGCAGCTTGCCGGTCTTGACCACGTCGAGATTGGCCGGCGCATCGCCGACGATCACCACGCCGACCATGCCCATGCCGACATGCGGCGTGCACTTCACGCCATAGGCGCCGGGTTTGCCGAAAGTGACCTTGTAGGTCTCGTTCATCTTGCTCTTGAAGGCTTCCGCGCCCTCGGGGATGAAGCCCTTGATCGTCTCGACATTGTGGCCCTTGTCGGTGGGGATGAAGGTGACCGTGTCGCCGGGCGCGACCTTCACGAAGGCGGGCTCGAATATCATGGCGCCCTCGGCCCCCTTGTTGAGCATGTGCACTTCGAAATCTGCCGCACCGGCGGGAAGGGCGAGCGCGAAAAGGACCGCTGCTGCGCCGACGATGCTCTTTGCCGTGATACGCACTGGAATTCTCCTTGCTGACGAACGTCGATCGTTCCTGCGCAAGAGATAGGGCCGCGAGGTGCGGGCTTCTTTGACTTTGGTCAAACAAGCCGGCGATGCGGCGTGGCGTGCTGTCGCAGGCGTCAGCGGATGCGGATACCTGCGCTGTCGAAGAGGAAGGATCTGTCGGCGGCGAGGCCGACGGTCAGCCGGTCGCGGCTGTCGGCGCCGCGAAAACCCTCATGCTCGACGATGATGCGCTCGTCCGGCGAGACATTGGCATAGACATAGCTGGTATTACCGAGATGTTCGGCCACGTCGACATCGAGAACCAAATCCGCATCGCCCTGGCCGGCGGGGCGGAAATGCTCGGGGCGAACGCCGAGGCTCACATCGTCGCCGGGCTTTGCCGTGCCCGATCGGGCGGGAAGGCTGAGTTTCACGTCAGGCTGGCTGACCAGAGAGAGGGTGACGTAGCCCCCTTCACTGGAGACCACACGGGCTTTCAAAAAATTCATGCGCGGCGAGCCGATGAAGCCGGCCACGAAGGTGTTGTCGGGGTCGTCGTAGAGGTCGAGCGGCGCGCCGACCTGCTCGACGATGCCGGCGCGCAGCACGACGATCTTGTCGGCGAGCGTCATCGCTTCCACCTGGTCGTGCGTCACGTAGATGATGGTCGATTTCAACGCTTTGTGCAGCTTGGCGATCTCGACGCGCATGTGCACGCGTAGCTCCGCGTCGAGGTTCGACAGCGGCTCGTCGAAGAGGAAGACGTCGGGATTGCGCACGATGGCGCGGCCGATGGCGACGCGCTGGCGCTGGCCGCCGGAGAGGGCCTTCGGCTTGCGCTCCATCAGCGGTCCGAGTTCGAGGATGCGCGCGGCGTCATTGACGCGCCGCTCGATCTCGTCCTTGGCCATGCCGGCGAATTTCAGCGCGAAGCCCATGTTCTCGCGCACCGTCATGTGCGGATAGAGCGCATAGGACTGAAAAACCATGGCGATGCCGCGCTTCGACGGATCGATATCGTTCATGACCGTGCCGCCGATGGTCAGTTCGCCCGAGGTGATGTCCTCGAGGCCGGCGATCATGCGCAGCAGCGTCGATTTTCCGCAGCCCGAGGGGCCGACGAAAACGACGAATTCGCCTGTCGTGATCGAGAGGTCGACGCCTTTGATGATCTCAAGGGAGCCGAAACGCTTGCGAATATCGGTGAGGCGAACATCGGCCATGGGGCAAAATCTCAGCTGACGGTGAAGGTGATGGACTGCGGCAGCAGGCGGCGGGTCGAGGCGGTCAGATAGAGCTTGCCCTTCTCGTCGCCGGCCTCCACCCAGAAGCCGGTCGCGCCGCCCTTCAGCGTGTGTTCGGCCGGGCCGATGATACGGCCGGGGCCGGAGAGCACAAGCGACACCGGCTCCTCGAAATAGGGCAGCAGGTTGCCGCACTGGTCGAGCACGCGCACGACGACGCGCACTGCATCCTTCTCGCCGGCGCGCAGCGCCGTATCGTCGGCCACGACCTCCAGCGTCGTCGGCACCGGATCCGCCGGCAGCGTCATGGTGGTCACCGCCTTGCCGTCGACATAGCCGGTGAAGGTGCCGTCACGCCAGACACGGCCCCAGGTGCCGAATTCCTCCGGCGTGACGGAGCGCAGGTCGAGCACGACGGGCGGGTGCGCCAGATGCGGATAGTTTTCCTTGTCCGGATAGACGCGCTTGGCCGGCCATTCGCCGAACTTCACCTCGACATAATCGCAGTTGGTGAGAATGATCAGCGGCAGCACGCCGCCGATATTGCGCTCGCCGCGCGCCCAGAAGGTCACGGGCTGCATGACGACCTTGTCCGCCGGATCGCCCTGCGAGGCATAGGCATAGGCGGCGAATTTCGGGATGCGGTACATGTCGAGCACGCCGTGATAGCAGACGCGGTCGCCGGAGCCGAAATCCTTGTGTGTGTTGTAGTCGAACATGCACCAGCCGGTGGAGCCGGAAATGTCGCTGTCGCCGGCCACGGCGTTGAGGATCAAGAGGTGGCGGGTCACATGCTCGGCCTGGCGCTGCTCCTGGTCGAAGCGCTTGGTCGGATACATGTGGCCGTTATATTCGGTGATCATATAGGGGATCGGCTTGGTGATGCCCGTCGTTTCCACCCGGTCGCGCAGCACGACACGGCCGCGGTTGTTGCCGGGCATTTCCTCCTGGCCCAGGATGAAATCGTTCATCGTGTAGACGTCTTCGAGCATCTCCGAATTGGTGATGAAGCGCACGCCGCCAGTCTGGCGCGTCGGGTCCAGCTCGCGGGCGAGGCGGTTCGTCTCGGCGTAGAAGGCGTGGTTGTCCTGGCTTTCGTTGATGCGCACGCCCCAGATGATGATCGACGGATGGTTCCAGTCGCGCTCGATCATGCGACGCACGTTCTCGATGGATTCCTGCTGCCAGGCCTCGCCGCCGATATGCTGCCAGCCGGGGATTTCTTCGAAACAGAGCAGGCCGATCTCGTCGCAGCGCTCGATAAACCATTTCGACTGCGGATAGTGCGAGGTGCGCACGATGTTGCAGGCGAGATCGTATTTCAGGATGTCGGCATCCTTCTCCTGCGCGCGCCGGCCCATGGCATAGCCGGTATGCGGCCAGGCCTGGTGGCGATTGAGACCGCGCAGCTTGAGTGGACGGCCGTTGAGCAGGAAACCTTCAGGCGTGAACTGTGCGGTACGGAAGCCGAAGCGCTGTGTCAGCACGTCCTCGCCGTGGGCGGTGGTGAGCTTCAGGGACAGCGCATAGAGGACGGGATTGTCGATGTCCCAGAGTTCGAGGCCGGTGAGGCCGGAGAAAGTCAGCGTCGCCTCGTTGCCGTCGATGGCAATGGAGGTGGCCGCGACATCGCCGCCGCCTTTGCGGCGGATCTTGGCGTCGAGTGTGCCGGAGACGGCAAGGCCCTGCGGATTGGCGAAGAAGACGCGGGCGGTGACGGTCTTCTCGCTCGCCAGCGCATCCGGCGTCTCGATCTTCACATTGGCGATGGAGACGAGGCTTGTCACCTTCAGCCAGACGTCGCGGTAGATGCCGGCATAGCAGAGATAGTCGATCTGGCCGCCGAAGGGCGGGATTTCCGGGTTTTCGGAGCCGTCGATCTTCACGGTGATCAGGTTTTCACCCTCAATCAGATGCGGCGTCAGCCGCGCCGTGAAGGGCGTGTAGCCGTCCTTGTGGGCGATGATCTCCTTGCCGTTGAGATAGACCACGCTGTCAGCCATGGCGGCGTCGAAGACCAGCGAGACTTCCCGGCCCTCAAAATCCGGGCGCCAGTCGAGCACCTTCTGGTAGGTGAAGGGTTTCTGGTATTCGGTCTCATCGAAATAATTGTAGGGCAGCTCGACGGCGCTGTGCGGCAGACGCACGGTCTCGCCCTCCTGCATCACGCCCGCGCGGGCGGCATCGAAACCGTGGCGGAAGAGCCAGTTGCCGTTGAAGTTTTCGGTAATGCGCATGGGGGGTATTCCTATTTGACCGAGCCGAGCATGCCCTGCACGAACTGGCGCTGCATGACGAAGAAGACGAAGAGGGTGGGGAGCGTGGCGAGGATCGTGCCGATCATGACCACGCCGTAATCGGGATAGTAGGCGGAGGCGAGCGAGGAGACGACGAGGGTGATCGTCTTGGTCTCGTTCGACTGGAGAACGATGAGCGGCCAGAGATAGTTGTTCCAGTTCGTCATGAAGACGATGACGAAGGCGGCCGCATAGGTGGACCGCATCACCGGCATGTAGATGTAGAAGAAGATCTGCCATTCCTTCAGCCCGTCCACCTTGGCGGCGTCTCGAAGCTCCGTCGGGAAGGCCTTGGTCGACTGGCGGAAGTAGAAGATGATGAAGGCGGACGCGATGGTGGGCAGCATGATCGCGATATGCGTGTTGATGAGCCCGGTCTTCGCCATCATCATGAAAAGCGGGATCATCAGCGCGCCGAAGGGGATCATCAGCGTGAGCAGCACTAGCGAATAGACGCGTTCGCGCGCCTTCGACTTGAACATCTCGAAGCCGTAACCGGCAAGCGACGAGACGACGATGGTGAGAACGGTGGCGAGCACCGCGACCTTGGTCGAGTTCCAGAACACCAGAGGCACATCGACCTGCGTGAAAAAGTTCGTCACGTTGGTGACGAAAGCGTCGCCGAGGCTGGTCTTGCCGCCGATGATGTCGATCGACGTGTTCGTCGCACTGATCACCATCCAGAAGAACGGGAAGATCGAAAGAAAGGCGGCAAGCCCGAGGAGGGCATATTGCGACGCCGTGCCGAAAAAGCGCGAGACGTTCATGACCGGTCCCTCGCGGCGTAAAACTGAAGGAAGGAGAACAGCGCCACCATGATGACGATCACGTAGGAGATCGTCGCCGCGTAGCCGAAGCTCGGCATGAAGCGGAAGGTAAGGTTGTAGATGTAGAGCGAGAGCGTGATGGTCGCATTCGCCGGGCCGCCTCTGCCCTCGGTGAGGTTATAGACCTCGTCGAAGAGCTGGATCGTGCCGATGGTCGAGATGATCGTCGTAAAAAGGATCACCGGTTTCAGCATGGGAACGGTGATATAGAAGAACCGCGCCCAAGCCGGCACGCCGTCGATCTTCGCCGCCTCGTAGATCGACTTGTCGATGTTCTGAAGGGCCGCGAGATAGAAGATCATGTTGTAGCCGGTCCAGCGCCAGGTGATGGCGAGGATCACAAGCACCTTGGCCCAGAACGGCTCCGTCAGCCAGCCGATCGGCGAGCCGGTCAGGCCGATCGCCATCAGCGCCTGGTTTACGACGCCATCGACCGAGAACATGCTTTTGAACAGCACCGAATAGGCAACGAGCGAGGCGACGCAGGGCAGGAAAATCGCGGTGCGAAAGAAGCCGATGAACTTCAGCCTGTCATTGTTCAGCACGGCCGCCAGCATCAGCGCCAGCAGGATCATGATCGGCACCTGCACGACGA
>NZ_JBLZPH010000075.1:0-33259 GCF_049199205.1 Shinella sp. M31
GGCGTAGCCCGCCTCGACGAGGCGTTCCTTGGCCTGGTCTTCGGTGAAGCTGTTGGCGCCTTCGACCGGCGCGGTCGCGTTCTTGTCGTCCGGCGTTGCGATTGCCGGCGTATCGCCATCAGTGGCAGGAGCCGTAGAGGTCTGCGCGAAGGCGCCAAGGGTCGATGCGCCGACAAACGCGGCGGCAAGCAATAGCTTTTTCATGATGTCTCCTCGTTATCAGCCGTTGAAGGCACTAAGCAAACCGGTAGGAGAGCCTTTGGTTCCTTCCTAATTTTCAGATTTTTGAAATAACTTCAGGTCGATGCCCGATTTTTCGGTCGGCGGAAGCCGTAAGCTCCACCTTTTGATCCCCACAGCGTACCCGACTTCGCCGGCCTGTTTCAGCCGGCGAGGTACAACGTCTTTCCAGTTTAGCGCAGGCCGGCCTGCTTGGCCGGCTCGTCGTTTTCGTCGGGGTTCGGATTTGGTTCTTCGTCCGGCAAGCGATCAGGCTCGGGCTCCTTGATCGGAGGGCTCGGTTCGCCGATCGGCGGCAGGCTTGGAACCGGGTTCTGGCCAGGATCGGGCTCGGTCGGAATGATAGCCATCGTAAACTCCTTGCTGGTTCTGCTGATATCTATTGCGCCATGACGCTGCGCGCACCGGCCTCTCGGAAAGCCTTTTCGGCCTTGAGAAGATCTTGGCGTGCGATATCGGCGGAAACGCGGATTTCACCGTGAAGCGGTGCATCGGCGCGCACGGCATCGCCGCCGGACGCTTTTATCCCAGCCGTATTGGCATCCGCGTTCGGTTCGACGAACACATCGGCACGGGCTATCCCGCACTGCTGCACGAGATGTTCAACGGCGCAATCGGCCGCCTCTCGCGTTGCGAATGTCGCCCACATGGTCTTCGTACTGTCATCGGACATTGCACCTTCTCCTTTTTTTCAGGGACAAGGTTTGCAACGCGGCAGGTGAGCGATGGTTCGGACCAGAACGCTATACGCCGTCGCGCGTGTAGAACATGCGGGCAGACGCTTCGATGATCATACGGTGCTTGACAGGATCGAAGGTGACGGCGGGAAACGTCTCGAAGAGATACTTGGCAAAGCTTTCCCTGGCGTCATCAGACGCATCGAACCACGGCTGTGCGGTGAGTTCGTCGAAGATCAACTTCAATGCGCCCAACTCGTCCGGTTCGAACGTTCTCTTGGAAGTGTAGTTGCCCACGCCCGCCTCCTGTGTGCGACAGGCGTGATTCTAGGATCGTACAGATTCGATTCAAAGCGGTAACATGGTACGAAATCGTACGGAGAAATTCTCGTCATGTCGGGCAAGAGGGCTGCGGACCCGCCGTTATTCGGTCACTGCGCGCCAGGGCGGCCGATCTCCTCTTCGAGCATCTTGCGTGCACGATTGACCCGGCTTTTCACCGTGCCGATTTCACACTCGCAAAGCCGCGCCGTATCGATGTAGCTGACGCCCATTGCCACAAGCAGCAATGTACGGCGCGAGCGCGGCGGTATGCGGCCCAAGGCGCAGCGCAGTTCGCTACGGCGAACCGCCCACTCCTGTGGCGCCATTATGCTGGCCCTTTCGAGGAGCCCGTCATCCAGCCCAACAGGCTCCCGGCAGCGCCGACGATATTCCGTGTTGAAGGTATTGCGCATGATCGTGAAGAGCCAGGAGCGAAGTTTCGTATCCGGGTGAAACTGATGCGAGGAACGAAGCGCCCGCATGACGGTTTCCTGGACCAGGTCCTCCCGGTCGCTCGCGGAACGCGTCAACTGCTGGGCGAACCGCCTCAACGCGGGCAGCTGAGCTTCTATTCCGGTGTGGACCGTCTGAGGCAGGGATAGGGAGACCACGGCGTCCATTCATTCCTCCATTTGGAAGGGGAACGGAGTGGGGTCGTGGAGGTTGCCGTACGGTAGCGTACAGATGCCCGCGGAAAGAAAATGGAACACTTGGCGATTTCGCTGGTCCCTGTCGAAGCAAATGACGCTGCGAGGCGACGATGACCCACTACTTTTTTCATATCCGCAGCCGAACGGAACGGATCGAGGACCGGGAGGGTGCGGATTTCGACACGCTGGAGGCAGCCATGACCGAAGCCCGCCTTGCGGCACGCGAGATTCTGGCCGAGGACCTGCGCAAGGGGCAGGTCGATAAAACTCGCCTGTTCGAGATTTTCAATGAACGGGGGGAGCTGGTGGCGCGGCTGCCTTTCAAGGATGCGATCAATTAGTGGGCCGCGAGACGACCGCACCAATGAGCCGCTCGTATTCCCTCTCGCATTCGCCATAGGCGTCGCGTGCAAACGCTTCCAGGCCGGCCCGGTTGCGCACGCTGACGACGCCGCGCTCTGAGTAAATCAGCTTCTTGCCTTCCAGCACATGCAGCGCGGTCGTCACGCTGGGGCGCCGCACGGCAAGCATGATCGACATGAATTCATGCGTCAGGCTGATATCCGAACCCTCCACCCGGTCGTGGCACATCAATATCCATCGGGCGAGCCGTTCGTCGATATGGTGCACGGCGTTGGAGAGCGCCGTATAGGCCTGCTGGACGGCCAGTGCCTGGGTGTAGCGGGCAAGAAGCCTGTGAACCGCGCGGTCTTCCGTCAGAACCGCTTTCAGGTCCGCAACGGGAATACGGTAAGCTTGGCCTTGCATCTGCATGTGGATGGAAAACGGATCGGCGTCGACATCCAGGATCGCCGACACCGGACACATGCCGTCTCTTCCGATGATTCCGATTTCGCTGTGCTGCCCTTCCGGAGAACGGATAACGACGGATGCGATCCCGCTCTCGAAGAAGTAGGCGTGTTCCATCGGCTGATGGGGAAAGGAAAGCTGGTGCGAACGGGGGAGCTCGACGCATTCCAAACGCGTGTCGAACCGCTCGAGACTTGTTTCCGGCAAACACCGCAGCAGGGTGTTCCGAAACCCGCCCTGCCAACCGTCGTCCATCCAGCAATCCTATGCGGTTCAGCGACCGCATATCTGCCAAGGGCTTCGGTCTCTCCTCAAGTCAATGGCTGTCCATCTATGACCATAAAATGAGAGAGACAACCCGGCGTCGGGCGTCGGTACGGAAGCGGACAGACGGATGGAATATGCCGACGACCGGTATGTTCCCCAGAGGAATGCGCGTTGGTTTTCGGCTGCTTGCGCAACCGCGTGACGCCGAGGCTCAATCGTTCATTTACACTTGATTGGTGCCGTGTGGGATTGCTTCCAAAACCAACCGGAACGTGACGACGGGCACGCGGTTCGCGTCCTGCAACTCGACCGAAATGCTGTCTACCGGCTCATTCGGCAGCCCATCGATCGCCATTTCCGCCAGAAGCGTTTTGGCCTCATCCTTGGCCTTTTGCAAATCCAGGAATTCGAAGCTGCGGTCAGGCTGCAGCACGCCATCCTGATCCTGAATCTTGAAATAGTACCGTTCCATCGCCGCCTCCCGGTTTGGCGAGACAATGTCAAAGCGAAGCAAACGTTCCCTCCTAAGGCTGAGGGTGGCCTGCCCTGCCAATTTGGCCTCAAGACTCCAATGACTGCGATATCAAAGAACCGCAGCGGACCGACGAATTTCACGTCCGGTCGGCGGCCCAGTCCCGCACCGAGTGGAGGAATGCATCGGCGCACGGAACTTTTCGCTGCGTGTTTTGTTGGCCCCTCACAACAGGGAGTGCATTATGGCCAAGAACACATCACCGAAATCCTCAGCATCGAAATCCTCAAAATCCACGGCAGCGGCTGCCAATATCCACGATCAGAAGATGGTGCGCGGCAATGGCGGCGAGCTGCATCAGGTCGCCGAGGGCGACACGCCCGTTTTGACCACTGCGCAGGGTGGTCCTGTCGCCGACGACCAGAACTCTTTGCGCGTCGGTGCGCGCGGACCGCTCCTGGTCAACGACTTTCATTTCCGCGAGAAGATCTTTCACTTCGACCACGAGCGTATTCCCGAGCGGGTCGTGCATGCGCGCGGCTACGGCGCGCACGGCTTCTTCGAGACCTATGAATCGCTTGCCGCCTATACCAGGGCGGATCTTTTCCAGCGTCCCGGCGAGAAGACGCCGGCTTTCGTCCGTTTCTCCACCGTCGCCGGAAACAAGGGCTCGTTCGACCTGGCCCGTGACGTCCGCGGCTTCGCCGTGAAGCTCTATACGCAGGAGGGCAACTGGGACCTCGTCGGCAACAACATCCCGGTCTTCTTCATCCAGGACGCCATCAAGTTCCCCGACATGGTGCATGCGGTAAAGCAGGAGCCCGACCGCGCCTTCCCGCAGGCCCAGAGCGCGCATGACAATTTCTGGGACTTTATCAGTCTGACGCCCGAAAGCATGCACATGATCATGTGGGTGATGTCGGACCGAGCCATTCCGCGTTCCTTCCGCTTCATGGAAGGGTTCGGTGTGCACACCTTCCGCCTGGTCAACGCCAAGGGCGAGTCCACCTTCGTCAAGTTCCACTGGAAGCCCAAGCTCGGCCTGCAATCCGTCGCCTGGAACGAGGCCGTGAAGATCAACGGCGCGGACCCGGACTACCACCGCCGCGACCTGTGGAACGCGATCCAGTCCGGCAACTTCCCCGAATGGGAACTCTGTCTCCAGCTCTTCGATCAGGAATTCGCCGACAGCTTCGACTTCGATATCCTCGATCCCACAAAGATCATCCCCGAGGAGGTGCTGCCGGCAAAACCGGTCGGTCGGCTGGTGCTTGACCGCATGCCGGAGAATTTCTTCGCCGAGACCGAGCAGGTCGCCTTCATGACGCAGAATGTGCCGCCCGGTATCGATTTCTCAAACGATCCGCTGTTGCAGGGGCGGAACTTCTCCTACCTCGATACGCAGCTGAAACGCCTCGGCAGTCCGAACTTCACGCATATCCCGATCAACGCACCGAAATGCCCCTTCAACCATTTCCAGCAGGACGGGCATATGGCCATGCGCAATCCCGTCGGCCGGGTGAATTATCAGCCCAACTCCTGGGGCGAAGGACCACGTGAATCGCCCTCCGCAGGCTTTCCGCATTTCCCCGCAGTCGAACAGGGCGAAACGGTGAGGCTGCGCCCCGAAAGCTTCGCCGACCACTACAGCCAGGCGCGTCAATTCTACATCAGCCAGACGCCGGCCGAGCAGCGGCACATCGCGGCCGCGCTGACCTTCGAGCTCAGCAAGGTTGAAACACCCGTGATCCGTGAGCGCGTCGTCTCGCATCTGATGAATATCGACGAGACGCTCGCCAATACCGTCGGCGAAAAACTCGGCTTCCAGTCCATGCCGAAACCCGCCGATGCCGCCATGCCGACGCGCCAGGACCTCGAGCCCTCGCCGGCGCTCAGCATCGTGGAGCGAGGACCGAAACGCTTCGAGGGGCGCAAGCTCGGCATTCTCATCACAGACGGCGTCGACATCGACCTTCTGACCGGCCTGCAGGACGCCATTGTGGCGGAGAAAGCGGAGGTTGCTCTCATCGCGCCGAAAGTCGGCGGCGTGACGGCGTCGGACGGCTCATGGGTGCCGGCGCATTTTATGATAGACGGCGGACCGTCCGTGCTTTTCGACGCGATTGCATTGCTGCCGGCCAAGGCAGCCATGGACGACCTTCTGCAGGAAGCAACGGCGCGAGACTTCGTCGCCGATGCCTTCCAGCACTGCAAGTTCATCGGCCATGTCGCCGATGCCTTCCCGCTTCTCGAGAAGGCCGGGATCGCCGACAAGCTCGATGAAGGCGTGATCGAACTGCCCGGTGAAGGCGGCCTCTCGGCATTCGTTGCGGAACTCGGCAAGCTGCGCCTCTGGGCGCGCGAACCCTCCGTCAAGCTCGGCAAGGCGTCCGTTCCGTCCGCCTAGCGGATGGCTCGCCTTGCCGTATCCGCGGGGAACAAAGGTCCAAAAGGATGGTTAGTTCCCCGCGCGATCGCGCCCGCCAAATCGGCAAATGTTTACAACAACAGGAGAAATCTATGCCCACCAAGACAATGGAAGACCTGTTTCTCGACGGTATCAAGGATATCTATTACGCCGAGCGCAAGATCATTGCCGGCCTCAAGAAGATGATCCGCGGCGCCGAGGCTCCGGACCTGAAGGCCGCATTCGACAAGCACTTGCAGGAAACCGAAGGCCAGGTCGAGCGGCTGGTGCAGGTGTTCGAGCTTCTCGGCAAGCCGGCACGCGGCAAGACCTGCCCCGCCATCGACGGCATTCTCGAGGAAGGCCAGGAAATCCTCGAGGAATTCAAGGGTTCGCCCGCGCTCGACGCAGGCCTTCTCGCCGCCGCGCAGGCTGTCGAGCACTACGAGATCGCCCGCTACGGCACCTTGAAGTCCTGGGCCATGCAGCTTGGCAAAAACGATGTCGCCAAGCTGCTCGACCAGACGCTCGCCGAGGAGACCAAGACCGACCAGGCCCTGACTCAGCTTGCGGACGCCAAGGTCAACCGCGAAGGCAAGACCAAGGCTGCATGATCAGGAGCGGGCGGAGAAGCGGCTCTCCGCCCGCCCCCTTCGCGGCGCAGACGCCGATCCGATGCGACCAACGGGAGTGGAGATGTACGGCGAGTGGCGACATATCTGCGTGGACATGCAGCGCATGTTCGCTGAAGACACGCCCTGGAAAGTCGCCTGGATGGAGCGCGTCTCGCCACAAGTCCTGGAAGTCGTGGGCCGCCATGCCGAGCGCACGATCTTCTCCCGGTTTCTACCGCCCATGCGCGCCGCCGAAGCCACGGGCATGTGGCGTGCCTACTACGAGAAGTGGTGGATGATGACGGCCGAGCACCTGCCGGCCGAGATGTACGGCCTCCTCCCGGAACTTGCCGCATTTACGCCGCCCGCAATCCTCTTCGACAAGCGAACCTATTCTCCCTGGATCGACGGACGGCTACATGCCTATCTAAAGGGACACGACGTGGAGACGCTGGTCATCACCGGTGGCGAGACCGATGTCTGCGTTCTCGCCACGGCGCTCGGCGCCATCGATCTCGGTTATCGCGCCATCATTCTGAACGACGCCGTCTGTAGCGGCACGGACGAGACACATGACGCATCGCTGAAGCTGCTCGAAAATCGGTTCACCGCCCAGATGGATGCCATGTCGACGGACGCATTTCTGTCATCTGTCTCGGGATAGCAGCGGGCATATCAAGGCATTCAGAGTCCCGATGAGACGAGGAGCGCGGAGGTATTCTCGCATCCTCGCTGATCGACTATGCGGCCAATCTAATGCGGCAAGCATGGCGTAGTATCATTCCTCAGGCCGATGGGTCCAAAGCGGCGACTGTTAAGCAGTCCGCCCATTCCAGCATTGAAAACTCCACAGCGTCGAAGCTTCGCACCGTCCTTGCCGATGGATGACCTCAGGGTTCGTCGCCGAAAAACGGAGAGACAAACATCTTGACCTCATTAGGGTGAAATAGATTCGAGCCCTTGGCCGCCGTTTCGACCCAAGAGAAATCAACCGACAAGATCCGCCGCGTGTTATCGCCTGTCTCTACGGGGCCGCCAGATAATGATGCCCACAAGAAGCACTTGTAAGTGCGTTCTTCACGACGCCGAAAATATACTTATGAACTCAATCACGACGCGGCTCCAAGGTAGATGTGATGCAAATCATCTCGCGCAGCGAGCTCTTCCGCATTTCCCGCTAGCGCGACGCGCCCACTTTCCAGAATGTAGGCTCGCGAGGCGTGCACGAGAGACAGGGCAGCGTTCTGTTCTGCAAGAAGGAAGGCCACACCCTTCTCGCGGTTGAGCCGGACGATGATCTGGAAGATTTCCTGAACGATCTTCGGGGCAAGTCCCATCGACGGTTCATCCAAGAGAACGAGGCGCGGCTGGGTGAGAAGGGCCCGGCCGATCGCGAGCATCTGCTGCTCTCCGCCGGAGGTCAGCCCGGCCAATGTCCGCCTCTTTTCCTTCAGGCGCGGAAACCACGCGTAGATGTCATCGATCTGGCGCTGTAGTTCTCGTCGTCCCGGCTTGTGAAGAAAGGCACCGGACAACAGGTTTTCCTCGACGGTCAGATGCGGGAAGACATGCCGTCCCTCGAGCACATGCACGATGCCGCGTTTCGTCAGGTGGTTTGCAGCCGTTCCAAGAATGTCGTCGCCGTCGAAACGCACATGCCCGCGGCGAACCGTTGCCCTGTCGGCCGCAGCAAGCCCTGAGATCGCCTTGAGCACCGTGCTTTTGCCAGCACCATTGGCGCCAAGCAAGGCGACGATCTCGCCCGGCCCGACGGCCAGCGACACGTCGGCAACCGCCAGGATGGCCCCACCATAGACGACCTCGATATCAGACACCTCGAGAAGACGGCGGTCAGCGGGGACGGAAGCAGTCGATTCATGCTGAAGGGTCATCATTCTCTCTCCTTGGGAGACCGGGGCGATAACCGCCCCGGTCCTGATGGATCAGTTGGTGCCGATATCGCGCGGCGTGATGCCGTGCTCCTTCGCATAGGCGGCGGACTTGGCGTCGATCAGCGGGCGCAGAGCGGCGCGGTCGGCCTGCACCCAGTCGCTGACGAGATGCCAGTTTTCGCCGGTCCATTGCTGGACGCGTACCGCACCACCGCCCTCATGGTCGACCGGGGTCAGTTGCAGGTTCTGGACGAGGCCCAGGAAACCGGCCTTTTCCAGCGCCGCATCATCGAGCTTGAGATGTTCCAGCGCCCACTGGCCTTCTTCGCCGGTGATCGGCCTGTTGCCGAACTTCGCCTGTGCCTGTCGAACGACTTCGACCGAAATGACCGCATTCACCAGACCGGAATTGTAGTAGACGCTACCGAACGCCTTGGGGTCGCGCAGGTCCGACTTGCCGGTATCGATGATGTGCTGCTTGAGACGCTTGTGGATTTCGAAATCGGCGCCTGCCGGATAGGGCGTCAGAGCGAGATAACCCTTGGCGGCATCGCCGGCGGGAATGACGTCCTCTTCCGAAGATGCCCAGACATCGCCGATGATGCGATCTGCCGGGAAACCGAAACGCTGCGCCGACTTGATGGCGACCGGCGTAGAAACGCCCCAGGTCCGCAGAAATACCCAATCCGGCTTCTGCTCGCGAACCTGGCGCCATTGCGAAGACTGTTCGCTGCCCGGATCAGGGACCGGAATCTGGATATTCTCGAAGCCGTATTTTTCCGCAAAAAGCGCCAGCGGGTCGAGCGTTTCGCGCCCATAGGCGCTGTCGTGATAGACAGTGGCGATCTTCTTGCCCTTGAGCTTGTCGAAACCGCCTTCCCTTTCGGCAATATAGTTCACGATGGAGGACGCTTCACTGTAGAACGTCACCATGACGGGGAAAATATACGGAAATACACGGCCATCGGTGGCTTCGGTCCGGCCATAGGCCATCGTCACCAAGGGGATCTTGTCATCCGCCGCACGGTCGGAAAGTGCATAGGCCGCCGGCGCACCGTTCGGGAAGTAAGCCGCAATCGGCGCGCCGTTCAGGCCGCGCTTGAAGCGCTCGTAGCATTCGATGCCCTTTTCCGCCGTCCATTCCGTCTCGCATTCCTGCCACACGATCGGCACGCCATTGATGCCGCCTTCCACTTCGTTGATGTAGCGATAGTAGTCGATAATTCCCGCCCAGATCGACGCCCCGGAAGCCGCATAGGGACCGACGCGATAGCTGGCGATAGGGAAAAACTGCTTGTCGCTGTCAGGGCCTGGCGTCGTATCGACGGCCTGCGCGGCACCTGCCAGAACCAGTATGGACGCAGCAGTCGCGATGGCGCCGCGTAAAAATGTCTTGAACATAGTCCTCTCCTTCTGAAAACCGGGCGCGACGCTGGCCGCGCTCCGCAATCGATCAATTGGTTTCCGTTTCCGGCGTGCGCGGCGTAATGCCGTTTTCCTTGGCGTAGGCCGCAGCCCCCTCGCGAATGAGCGGGTTGAGGAGCTCGTGGTCCGCCTTGATCCAGTCGGTCTGCAGCACCCATTTTTGACCATCCCAGCTCTGGATACGCGCCGCACCGCCACCCTCGTGGTCGGTCGGCGTGATCTTGATCTGCTGGAGCAGGCCCTTGAAGCTGATCTCCTCGAGACGCTTGTCATCGATCGTGAGATGCTCGAACGCCCAGCGGCCTTCCTCGCCGTTCAGTGGGCGGGCACCAAAATGCTTGTAGCCGGTGCGCAGCGCTTCGACGGCAAGCGCCGCATTGACGAGGCCGATATTGTAGTTGACCGCGCCGAACAGCTTCTGGTCACGCAGGTCGGATTTTCCCTTGTCGAGGATTTCCGCCTTCAGGCGCTTGTGGATTTCGAAGTCCGTGCCGCCCGGATAGGGCGCAAGTGCCGAGTATCCTAAGGCGGCCGTGCCGGCCGGAATGGCATCGGATTCGGAACCGGCCCAGACATCGCCGATGATATGATCGGCCGGGAAGCCGAAGCGCTGCGCAGTCTTCAACGCGACAACCGTCGACACACCCCAAGTGCGCAGGAACACCCAGTCCGGCCTCTGCTCGCGGATCTGGCGCCATTGCGGCGATTGCTCATTGCCCGGATCGGCGACAGGGATCTGGATGTTTTCGAAGCCGTACTTCTTCGCGAGAACCTCGACCGCCGGCTGGCTTGCGCGGCCATAGGCGCTGTCGTGGTAGACGGTGGCGATCTTCAGGCCCTTGAGCTTGTCTAGGCCGCCGACTTTCTCGGCGATGTAGTTGATGCCGGTCGAAGCCTGGCTGTAGTAGCTGAACAGCAACGGAAAGGCATAGGGGAAGACCGTACCGTCGACGGTTTCCGTCTTTCCGCCGGCAGGGTCGATCAGCGGAATTTTGTCGGCTGCAGCCTTTTCGAGCAGCGCATAGGTCGCTGGCGTGCCGTGGGTGAAGAAGAAGGCGAGAGGTGAACCGTCCTTGCCGGCTTTGACGCGCTCGTAGACCTCGACCGTGCGGTCCGGGCTCCACTCCGTCTCGAATTCCTCATAGTTGAGCTTCACGCCCTCGACGCCGCCCTCCACCTCGTTGATGTAGCGGAAATAGTCCCGTTCTCCAGCCCACCAGAGCTCGCCCGAGGAGGCATAGGCCCCGACGCGGTAGGTCGGCAGCGGGATATACTGGCTCACCTCATCGGCCGAAGCCGGAGTGACGCCAGAGAAAAGGGTGCCGGCAAGGAGCGCGGCGACAAGCAGACGTTTCATGACTTCAACTCCTGGGGATCACGATGGGAAGAGACGGCGGCGAGCCCCCTGCGTTCGCCGCAAACCGAGCAGACGGGCCAGCCCTTCGGGCTCCTTGATCAGGAACCAGATGATGAGAAGGCCGAAGATGGCTTTCTGGATGTTCTGCAGCAGGCCTGCATCGACATGGCCGCTGAACAGATGCTGGAACAGCCAGTCCAGCGCCAAGGGCAGCAGGCTGACGAAGGCCGCGCCGAGATAGGCGCCGCGAATGGTGCCCAGACCGCCGATAATGATGATGAAGAGGATCTGGTAGGAACGGGTGAGGCCGAAACTCTGCACACTGGCCGATCCGAGATAGGCAAAGGCCCACAGCGCGCCTGCGATGCCGAGAATGAAGCTCGACACGGCGAAGGCCTGTAGCTTGGCACGGAAGACCGGAACACCGATGACAGCGGCCGCCGTATCCATGTCGCGGATCGCCATCCAATTACGCCCCGTCTGGCCGCGGATGACATTGAAGGAGAGGAGCGTGAGGAGCGCGACGATGCCGAGGGTCAGGTAGTAGCGCCCGTGAGGATTGTTCGCATCCAGGCCGAAGATGGACAGGCCGCGCGACAGCGCGATCGTCGCGGAGGAATTGCCGTTGTAGAACCACGGAAACTTAAGGAAGAGCCACTCGAAGAAGAACTGGGCCGCCAGCGTGCTGACGATCAGGTAAAACCCCTTGATGCGTGTCGAGGGAATGCCGAAGGCGAGCCCGACGGCCCCCGCGATGAGACCGGCGACGACAAGTGCCAGCGGCAAAGGCAGCTCGGGCACACGCAACTGGAGTGAGAAGGTGGCGTAGGCGCCGACCATCATGAAGGCACCGGCGCCGAGCGATAGCTGGCCCGCATAACCGGTCAGAAGATTGAGGCCGAGCCCGGCAAGCGACAGGATCAGGAACGGCACGATGATCGCATTGATCCAGTATTCGGAGGCCAGAAACGGCGCGGTGACGATCAGCAAGAGAGCGGCCGCGATGCCAAGCGCCTTCAGGCCGATGGGATCGACGGGTTCGGCGGCAGCGGGCAGATGGATTTCGGACATGCTCAGACCCTCTCGATCTGTCGTTCGCCGAACAGGCCGGCCGGGCGAATGAAAAGGAAGACGAGCGCAAGCGCATAGGCGAACCAGGGCGTGATGCCGCCGCCGAGATACGGACCGATATAGGTTTCCGCCACACTCTCGCCGGCGCCGACGATCAGCCCGCCGACAATGGCGCCGGGGATCGAGGTGAAGCCGCCGATGATGAGAACCGGCAGAGCTTTCAGCACGACGAGCGACAGCGAGAACTGCACGCCCTGGCGCGCGCCCCACAAGAGACCGGCGACAAGGCCGACCAGCCCGGCGACCGCCCAGACGATCTGCCAGATGCGGTTGATATCGATGCCGAGCGAAAGGGCTGCGCGCGTGTCATCCGCGACGCCACGCAACTGGATACCGATGCGCGTGCGGTTGAACAGCAGCGACAGGACGACGACGATTGCCAGCGCCACACCGGCTGCAATGAGGTCGAACTGGCTGATCATGATATCGCCCAGGAAGATCGGCAGATCGTCGATCCCGAGATTGAGCGCCCGCACCTGCGATCCCATAATGCCCTGCGCAACGCCTTCCACGACATAGGAAAGACCGAGGGTCGCCATGAAGAGCGTCATGGGACTGCGATTGGTCAGCGGGCGCAACAGCAGCTTTTCGATCGCGATCGCGGTGAGGACGAGGAGCCCGATCGTCACCGCGATCGCACCGAGGGCCGGAACGCCCTGATCGGTGAGCGTCACGAAGGTCAGAGCCGCGAAGAGCAGCAGGGAGCCCTGAGCGTAGTTGAAAACGCCTGAGGCCTTGTAGATCAGTACGAAGCCGATCGCCACGAGCGAATACATGGTGCCGGCGAGCAACCCGCCGATCAGGGTTTCCAGAAACATGTTCATGCGGCAGCCTCCACGCGCTCCGAGCCGAGATAGGCAGCGATGACATCGGGATTGTCTCGGATGGTTTCCGGCGGGCCGTCTGCCAGCTTGCGCCCGTAGTCGAGCACCACGACATGATGGGCGAGTTTCAGGACGATGCCGATGTCATGCTCGATGAGCACGACGGTTAGGTCGAGCTCTTTGTTGAGCCTTTCGATGACGGCGGCAATCTCCTGTTTTTCGGCACCGTTCATGCCGGCCAGCGGCTCATCCAGGAGAAGCAGCCGAGGCTTCGCCACAATGGCACGGGCGATCTCGACCTTCTTCTGCACACCGTAGGGCAAGGTGCCGACAATGGTTTCGGCATATTTTTCAAGATCGAAGAGCTTGATAACCTCGAGCGCCCGTTCGCGAAATGCCCGTTCCTGCCTGAGCGCGCGGGGCAGCCGGAACGCCTCCTCGATCAATGTCACGCGGGCGTGCCTGGACAGGCCGGCGATGACGTTGTCCAGAACGCTCATGCCGGAAAACAGCGCGTTGTTCTGAAACCCGCGGCCGATGCCGCGCCGCGCCGCCTCAAGCGGCTGCATGCGTCGGAAGTGCTCCCCCTCGAAGACGATTTCCCCGGAATCCGGTGTGTAAACCCCGTTCAGAATATTCAGGAGAGAACTCTTGCCCGCGCCGTTCGGGCCGATCAGGGCGCAGATCTCGCGTCGCTCGACCTGAAACGAGAGGTCCGAAATCGCTTTCACCCCCTTGAAGGAAAGCGATACATTTCTGACCTCCAGGGCAGGCCCAGCGGATACGGTCATCGGATCATGCTCCTTGTTTGGTTCTAAAGCGCACAAAGGTTCCCTCACCCACATCGACGACGGGGCGTTTTGGTTCCTGTGCTGGGAATGCCTGCGGCGGCGGCCGCGCTCGCTCTATGTTGATGTCATGCGGCTTCGTCGGAAGCCGCATGCGCCTCTTCGCGTTTGATCCGCTCGATATCCCGGAATCGGTGGGCCGGGTGGCTTTCGGGCAGATAGGGGCCGTCACCGAAGAGTTTTTCGCGCAGCGTACCGTCGCGGTAGCCGGTCGCGTAGACACCGCGCTTTTGCAGTTCCGGGACCAGATAGCCGATCACGTCGGCAAAGGTTTCATGTGCAAGCGCATAGGCGAGATTGAAGCCGTCGATATCGGTTTCCTCGACCCATTCCTGCAGCAGGTCGGCGACCGTTTCCGCCGAACCGACGAAGAGCGGCCCGAGGCCACCGATACCGCCCCACTTCGCCAGTTCCTCGATCGTCCAGACCTTGTCGCCCTCCGCAAGATGCTCGACCGCGGAAATGATGGCGTTGGTCTTTACCTTCTTGACGGTATCGGCGGGCTTGTAGTGCCCGAAGTCGATACCGGTCCAACCGGACATCAGCACCAGCGCCCCGTCATAGGAGGCATATTTGACATAGTCGTCGTATTTCGCCCGCGCCTTCGCATCCGTCTCGTCAACGATGATCGTCGCCATCGCGTAGATCAGCACCTTCTTCGGATCGCGGCCCTGTGCGGCAGCACGTCGGCGGATATCCGACACATAGGCCCGCGTCGCATCCTTGAGCGGCGTTGAGATGAAGACGCATTCCGCGTGGCCGGCGGCAAACTGCTTGCCCGCGCCCGACGCGCCGGCCTGGAAGAGAACCGGCGTGCGCTGCGGCGACGGCTCGCTCAGATGATAACCCGGCACCTCGAAATATTTGCCCTTGTGGCCGATCTCATGGATTTTCGAGGGATCGGCGAAAATACCCCGCGCCTTGTCCCTGACGACCGCGCCCTCTTCCCAGCTTCCTTCGAAAAGCTTGTAGAGTACTTCGACATATTCCGTGGCGACGTCATAGCGGTTGTCGTGCGCGCGAAGTCCGCCCTGCCCGACATTCTTCGCGCCGCTTTCGAGATAGGATGTCACGATGTTCCAGCCGACCCGACCCTTGGTGTGGTGGTCTGCCGTCGAAAGGCGGCGCGCGAAGGTGTAGGGATGCTCGAAGGACGTGGATGCGGTAATGCCAATGCCGAGATGCTTCGTCGCCTGGGCGATAGGATTGGCCAGCTGCAGCGGATCGTTGACGGGGATCTGCACGCCCTGGAGAAAGGCATTGTCGAGATTGCCTTTGTAAACGTCGTAGTAGCCGACGACATCGGCGATGAAGATGGATTCGAAGAAGCCAGTTTCCAGGAGCTTCGCGAGGTCCGTCCAGTAGTCGAGGTCCTTGTATTCCCAAGAGCGGTCGCGCGGATGCCGCCACAGGCCCGGGGACTGGTGCCCCACGCAATTCATCTCAAAGGCATTAAACCGTATCGTCTTGGTCATGAATGGCCGTCCGTTTATCTGGACGGCACATTAAGGGCGCTAACTCGCCGCCGACAGGAATTCTATTATTTTGATAGATTTTATATGGAAATAACTTTTCGCGGATTCCTTCGCTTAGAGATCGAAGAGCGACAATCCCGCTCGGCGAGCGGAGCCATCCATATCTTCGATGGGTCACCCCAACTTAGGGACGAGCTGGAATTGACGCGCGAGAATACAATTTCCGCCGTGGGGAAGGCTGATTCTTTTGGCCCCCGATCGGGAGCGGCGGACTGCGACTTCAAACCATGAACAGGCTGCCGCGCGCACTCGCCTCGCTCAGGTGAAAACGTTCCAGATGCCGGAGCCGCGACATTCTTTCAGCCTTCCTCCCGAAGTCGGAATTATTTTCCTTCTTACTTGATAGAATATATATATTTTAGAGCGCGGTCACAATGGGAACGAGATCGCATGAGCCTCGACGTCCGCGCCACCGCCCGCGAAACATCCCGCCACGAGCCGGTAATTGATCTTCGACGCCAGGTCGTCCTTCCGGGCGATCAGGCGCTTTTTCTCAGCGAGAGCGTGGAAGGACTGGATGAGGGGGCGCATTTCCTCGATGCCCTCACGCCCGAAGAGCAGGAAAGGCTAAGGTCGCACGGCCGCAGGCTCCCCTTCCTGCCGGGCAAGGCGATCTTCACCCAGGGCGACGCGCATGGCGGCATCTTCATCATAGAGGCCGGCCAAGTGCGGGTGTTCTACACCGCACCATCCGGCCGCGAGATCACGCTGGCCTACTGGACGGCGGGACACTTCATCGGCGGTCCGGAAATGACCGGGGGCGGGGCGCACATCTGGTCGGCGGAGGCGTTGAGTGACTGCCGCATCCTGTTCCTCCCTGCGCATACGCTGAAAACTCTGCTCGTCGAGATGCCGACCTTCGCCCTCAGTCTTCTGCAAGGACTGGCCGCCAAGGGGCGATGTTATTCGGCGATGGCGCAGATGCTGGGTACGCGCTCCGTCATCGAACGCCTGGCGCAATTCCTGATCAACCTTGGCGACCTCCATGGCGTGCGCGACGGCCGGGCGATCATCATCAACGCCAAGGTCACCCATGACCAGATCGCGGCCATGGTCGGCTCGACGCGCCAATGGGTGACCATGATGATGAAGCGGTTTCAGAAGGACGGCCTGTTGACCGTGACACCGCGCCACATCCGCATCGAGCGCCCGCAGGCACTTCTGGACATGGTCTCGAAGACCGGTCGCTGAAGCCACCCTCTAGCCGATCCGCGTCAAGGCCCAGCGCACGGTTTTACGCACGTCGGGATCGGCATCGGATATGTGGCCCATCAGCGCGTCCCGCGTGGCGGGATCGGCGATTTCGCCAAGCGCGGCTGCCGCCTCCTTGCGAAGCGACGGCATGTCGCTTCGAAGCAGAGCCGCAATCTGGTTCGCCGCCGGCTGGGCTTTCAGCTTTCCGAGCGCATTCAGGCATTTCTGCCGGACCTGCCAGAAGTCGTCGGCAAGCCCTGCGACCAGGCCGTCGATGGCCGAAACATGGCCGATCCGAGCAAGCGATTCCGCCGCCGCCGCCCTCACCTGCCAGCTCGCATCCTGCAAGGCCGCGACCACCGCGGATGCCGCCGCAAGCTGGCTGGTGAACGACAGTGCATTGACCGCGACCGCGCGGACGGTGGCGTCCGCATCACGGGTCGCGGCGATGAGTGACGGCAGCGTTTCCTCCAGCTTGAGATAGGCGACTACGCCGAGCGCTTCCGCCCGCACCTCGGCGTTCCCGTCGCGCATGGCGGCGAGTGCGGCGCCGAGTGCCGCGGGCACGCGCAAGGCCCGCAAACCGCGAAAACCGGCCGCCCGGACAAAAGCGCTGTCATGGGCAACCAGCGGCAAAATGGCATCCGCAGCGGCGGCGTTTTTCAATTCGGCGAGGCTGTCGGCCGCGGCCTGGGCCACCGTCGCATCCGCATCCGCCACCAGCGCGCAAAGTGCGGCCGCCGCCTCGACCGTGTCGAAGTCGGCGAGCACGATGGCCACTTGCAGGCGCACGCTCGCATCCGCGTCGGCGACAGCGGCGAGAAGATGCGGCAGCACTTCCGGACTTGCGGTTTCGGCGAGATCGATGACGGCAAGGCGCCTGACGGCCGCGTCGGCATGGCCAAGGCGCGCCGCGATCTCCTCGGTGTCGCCGAAGTCCTCGAATGGATCGAAAGCACTCATGTCAGCGCAACAGGTAGGGAATGTTGACGCTGACCGCACCGGTCGGACAGTCGGTTTCGCAGGGCATGCAGTACCAGCACTCGTCGAACTTCATATAAGCCTTGCCGGTGAGATCGCTGATGCGCAGCACATCGAGCGGACAGACGTCGACGCAGACGGTGCATCCCTTGTCGGCGATGCATTTCGCATCGTCCACGACGACGGGAACGGCGGTGGGGGAAAAAGCAAGCGGCATGGTTTTCCTCGTCAGGCTTGAGTGGAGACGCGCAAGCGATCGTAGGCATCGCGTTCTTCGGTCTCGATCGGCACGATATAGGGCTGGATGGCGCGCTTCTCGGAGGTCATCCGGCCGTCCCGCTTGCTCAAAAGCGTGTGACAGAACCAGTTCTCGTCATCCTTTTCGGGATGGTCGACGCGATTATGGTAGAGACCCCAGCGGCTTTCCGTCCGGTAGAGGGAGGCATGGGCTGCCATGTCGGCACAGTCGATGATGGACGACACTTCGAGCGCCCGCATCAATTCGTGCGCATTGCGCGCGACCATCGCCGTTTCCAGATCGCCCCTCACCTCGGCAAGCCGCGCCTGGCCGATCCGCATCCGCGCCGTCACCTTGGGCGGCTGGAGATAGTCGTTGACGAGGCGGCGGGCCTTGTATTCGAGCTGGTTCGGCGGAATGCCATCCTCGCGCCGCGTCGGGGCGAGAACCCGCTCGCGCTCCAGGCGTACGAAATCCGCATCGAAATCCGGCAGGTCAACCTCCTGCGCCACCTCGGCAGCATGCTCGCCGGCCACGGCACCATTGGTAAAGGCGCCGAGCATATAGTTGTGCGGCACACTGGCCATGTCACCGGCGGCATAGAGGCCCGGCACGTTCGTCCGCGCGCAATCGTCGACAAAGACGCCGGAGGCGCTGTGCCCGGAGCAGAAGCCGATTTCGGAAATGTGCATCTCGATCATCGTCTCGCGATAATCGGTACCCCGTGCCTCATGGAACCGCCCGCGCGACGGGCGTTCGACGTTGTGGAGGATGCCCTCGATCTCGCCGACCGTATCGGGATGCAGGTGGTTGAGCTTCAGGAAGACCGGCCCCTTGCCCGATTGCAGTTCGTTGTAGAATTCCTGCATCATCTGGCCCGACCAGTAGTCGCTTTCGATGAAGCGCTTTCCTTCGCTGTTAGCCGTGTAGGCGCCAAACGGGCCGGCGACATAGGCGCAGGCCGGGCCGTTATAGTCCTTGATCAGCGGGTTGATCTGGTAGCATTCCAGATTGGCGAGCGCCGCGCCCGCGTGATAGGCCATCGCATAGCCATCGCCCGAATTGGTGGGGTTCTCATAGGTGCCGAACAGGTAGCCGGAGTGCGGCAGCCCCAGCCTGCCCGCGGCCCCCATGCACAGGATCACGGTCTTGGCGCGCAGCACGAGGAATTCGGCAGTGCGCGTGTTGACGGCGACGGCCCCCGCGATGCGCCCATCCGCGGCGGTGAGAAGGCGCGTCGCCATGAACCGGTTCGAGATCAGGATGCGTTCGCGTTTGAGCTGGCGATAAAGCGCCTTCTTGACGGTGTCGCCATTCGGCATCGGCAGCACGTAGGTGCCGAGGTGGTGGACCTTCTTGAGGTCATAGTCGCCATTGGCATTCTTCTGGAAGCGGATGCCGAAACGGTCCAGCTCCTGGATTATGTCATAACAGCGCGAGGCATATTTGAAGACCGCCGCCTGGTCGACGATGCCGTCGTTGGCGATGGTGATCTCCTTGGTATATTGCTCCGGCGTCGCATAGCCCGGCACGACGGCATTGTTCAGGCCGTCCATGCCCATCGAAATCGCGCCCGACCGTTTCACATTGGCCTTTTCCAAGAGCACGACATTGAGGGCTGGGTTCTTCTGCTTCGCCTTGAGTGCGGCCATCGGTCCGGCTGTTCCGCCGCCGATCACCAGCACGTCGCAGCTGACTTGGGAAAGGCCGTCGACAAAAGTATCCATTTCTGACCTCAAAGTTGGGCTTCGGCGATCGTGCGCAGATAGCTCCAGGGATAGATGCCGCGATCATGGCCATCGGAGAAAACCAGCCGGACGGCATAGGCGCCGATCGGCTCCGCGCCGGTCAGCGTGACGCCACCGAACCTGCCCGCAGGACCGTAGAGATCGGCGCGTATCTGGATGGCCGCTCGGCTGTGCGCCCGCAGCACCGGCGCCGGCAGATGAGACACGACACCATCGTCCCAGGTGACGGCGAGACTGCTGCGGGCTGCGTTGACCTTGAGGCTGAGAGCTATCATGGCGTTTCCTGATCGTTCGTCCCATCCTAGGGATCGCGCAAACCGGCAAACGCAATAAATTGCCAAGACGCCCCGCTTTGTCGGGCAATCGCATCAGGGCGAAACGAAACCGGCGCCGGGCATGGCACCCGGCGCCGGATCATTCAGCATTGTGATGTGCAAGGCGTCAGCGACGCTAAACGGCTTCGAGTATCCGGCGCTGGAGACCGACGGCCCGCGGATCGGCAAGCTCCTGCCGGGGACGGTCGAGGTCGATGTCGATATCGAGCGCGATGGCGCCCTGCCGGAGCACGATCACCCGGTCGGCGAGCGCCACCGCCTCGGCAACGTCATGGGTAATCAGCACCGTGGTGAAGCCCCGGCCGCTCCAGATGCGCTCCAGCAGGCGGTGCATCTCGATGCGGGTCAGCGCGTCCAGCGCGCCGAAGGGCTCATCGAGCAGCAGGATCTGCGGCTCGCTGACCAGAGCGCGGGCCAGCGCCACGCGCTGCCGCTGCCCGCCGGAAAGCACACTCGGCCAGTCGTTCTCCCGGCCTTCGAGCCCGACATCCGCCAGCGCGCGGCGTGCCGTTTCCTGCCAGTTCGGACCGCGCGCGATGCCGACATTATCGATGACCCGCTGCCAAGGCACCAGGCGCGCTTCCTGGAACAGCAGGCGCACGGACGGATGCAGGCGTTCCACCTTGCGCCCCTCGATCGCCACCCGGCCGTTGCTGGCCGTATCGAGACCGGCGATCAGCCGCATCAGCGTGGACTTGCCGCCCCCCGACCGCCCGACCACGGCGAGAAACTGGCCAGCCGGAATCTCGATGTTAAAATTGCCGAGCACGTTGAGCTTGCCGAACGACTTTTCGACCCGCGACAGCGAAATCGGCAGGCCGCCCGTGTTGTCCAGTGTCTGGAGTTCGGCGACACTCATTGCCCGGCCCCTTCCTTCACTTGATAGGCGGGGTGCCAGACGAGGACGCGCTTCTCGATCGCGCGGGTCGCCACGTCGGCAAGCTTGCCGAGAAGCGCATAGACGATGATGCCAAGCAGCACGATGTCGGTCTGCAGGAATTCGCGGGCGTTCATCGTCATGTAGCCGATGCCGTCGGTGGCCGAGATCGTCTCCGCGACGATGAGCGTCAGCCACATGAAACCAAGCGCATAGCGCAGTCCGATGAGGATGGACGGAAGCGCGCCCGGCAGGATGATGCGCTGGATCAGGGCCCGGCGGTCGAGGCCGTAGACCGAAGCCATTTCGACGAGCTGCGGGTCGATCGTACGCACGCCGTAGAAGGTGTTGATGTAGATCGGGAAGAAGACGCCAATCGAGACCAGGAACATCTTGGCCGTCTCGTCGATGCCGAACCAGAGGATGACGAGCGGGATCAGCGCCAGATGCGGGATGTTGCGCACCATCTGGATCGTGCTGTCGAGCAGCGTCTCGGCCGGCTTCCAGAGGCCGT
This sequence comes from Shinella sp. M31, assembly GCF_049199205.1. Lineage (NCBI taxonomy): Bacteria > Pseudomonadati > Pseudomonadota > Alphaproteobacteria > Hyphomicrobiales > Rhizobiaceae > Shinella > Shinella sp. M31. Next base: position 21,361 of record NZ_JBLZPH010000075.1, read on the forward strand.
TCACGACGCCCGCAACAAAGCCGAGGCCGCCGCCGATAGCGAGACCGATGAAGGCGCGTCGGGTAGACGAGAGCGTATGGAAGATGAGCGATCCATCCAACAGCGACCGCCAGAAGGCGGCAGCGATTGTCGTCGGCGCCGGCATCAGGCGGGCCGTGACGAGACCGGTGCGGGCCGCGATCTCCCAGACGATCAGGAGGACGATGGGAAGAGCCCAGGGCGCAAGCGCGCTCCCCAGGCCCTTCAGATTCGGTTTACGAGTTTCGCCGGTAGCAAAACCGGCCACCGACGTGTCCGCCATCAGGCACCGCCTTTGTGCACGACATCCGCAATCGAGATCTTGTTGGGGATGAGGCCGAGATCGAAGAACGTATCCGCGATCACCTGCTGCTGCTTGACCACGCTCTCGTCGAGCGGCTTGATGCCGTAAGACTGGCGTTCCAGCGCGACGGCAAGCACGTCCCCCGGAATGCCGACGGACGGGGCGAGCTCCGTGGCAGCGGCAGCGGTGTTCGCCTTGGCCCACGTGTCCACCTCTGCGATGGCTTCGATCAGGACGCTGATGACGTCAGGATTTGCGTCCACGAACGGCTTGGCGCCTAGGTAGAACTGGTGGTTCGGAACGATGCCTTCGCCGTTGCGCAGTTCCCGCGCCTCGATCGCCACTTCCGCAGCGGCCTGGAAGGGATCCCAGATGACCCAGGCATCGACCGCGCCCTGCTCGAAGGCGGCGCGTGCGTCGGCCGGGGGCAGGAACGAGGTCTTGATGTCGCTGTACTGGAGGCCCGCCTCTTCCAGCGCCTTCACAAGCAGGAAGTGAACGTTCGAGCCCTTGTTGAGCGCGACCGTCTTGCCCTTCAGTTCTGCGACGCTCTTGATGGGGCTGTCCTTCGGTACGAGGATCGCCTCGCCGCGCGGCGCCGGCGGTTCGTGCGCGATGTAGACGAGTGGCGCGCCGGCGGCCTGCGCAAAGATCGGCGGCGTCTCGCCGGTTGTGCCGAAATCGACCGCGCCGACGTTGAGTGCCTCGAGGAGTTGTGGACCTCCGGGGAACTCCGCCCAGGTGACGGTGTAGCCGATCTTTTCGAGCTTGGGTTCCAGAAGACCCTTGCCCTTGAGCAACACCAGCGTGCCGTACTTCTGATAGCCGATGCGCACCACCTTGTCGGCGGCTGCAGCCGGCCCGAGCTTCAGGAACGGCAGCGCAATAGACGCGGCCAAAGTCGTGGAAAACAGGCGTCGAGAAATCTTCATGGCGCTCCACTGCAACACATTCTTAGATTAGAATATATAATCTATAGATTTTACCATAGCTCTAGAGCGCGCATTCCAACCTTGCACCGGTCCGTAGTTTTTTCTCCTAATTCCGGGCGACCGCCTCGCCTTTTCACCCGTATCTGGCACGTTGACGCTGGTCAGGCCGCATCGCGGACCGCACGAAACGAGCGGATCGCATCGATGTGTTCCGGTCCAATGCCGCAGCAGCCGCCGACGACAGACGCACCATCCGCCAACCAGCGCTCGATCCATTTCAGATCGTTTTCCGGTTCGAGATCGGCGCGGATATCCGATATGCTGGCATAGGGCGTATCGTAGGGCGGTTCCGGCGCAAAGGCATTGGGGTAGACGCCGATGAAGGCCAATGCGCCCGCTTCACTAACCGCCTGGCGCGCGCCACGCCCCGCCTCGCCCATTACCTCCGGCTGGCTGCAATTGAAGAAAATCCCGCTCGCCCCGGCGGCAAGCGTCTTGCGCACGGCGTCTGAAACCGGCTCACCCGAGCGCAGCTCCGTCGGGCCGGTACGGCCGTCCTCATCCTTAGCGTGTAGGAAACATAGACCGGCTTACCACCACCGATTACGGCGGAGAGCGCGGTCAGCGCTTCGACGGTCGAACTCTGCGTCTCGATCAGCCAGAGATCGACATGCGGCCGCAAGCCGGAACAAGGCTCTCGCTGATGCGCGGCGCCTCGCCGGCCTGGAACCGTTCCGGTCGATAGCTTTCAAAGGGCGGCGGCAGGGAACCGGCGACGAGGACGCGCCGGCCGGCGGCATCGGCCACCGCGCGGCCATCGGTGCTGAATCGGTCCTCGCCCAGCATGTGCGGCACCAGCCCGTAGGAATTCGTGGTGATGATATCCGCGCCGCTGTCGACATCGGCCTGATGGGCGCGCGTGACATATTCGGGCGCCTCGATCAGCGAGAGCGCGGACCATTCCGGCAGCCGGAACGGCGCGCCAAGCCGCTTCAGAAGGCGCCCCATGCCGCCATCGAGGATCGTGAAGAATGGATGTTCAAGTGCCATTATGCTCCTCCTTGCCGGCGGAGAACCCGCGGCCGAACCGTTTTTCAAGTCGATTCTGCACGAATTCGAGGCCGATCGGCAGAAACCAGTAGATTGCCGCCGCCGTCATCAGCATTTCCATATAGTGATAGGTGGCGCGCCCGTAGGATTGCGCCAGAAAGTTCAACTCCCATAGCCCCACGATCGAAACGGGGGACGAATCCTTCAGCATCGAGATGAAGTGGCCGCTGGCGGGCGGAATGATAACGCGCATAGCCTGCGGCGCGATGATCTTGAACACGATGACGCCACGCCCGAGCCCGAGCGCCATAGCCGCCTCCCCCTGCCCGCGGAACCAAGAGAGAGCCGGCGCGGATCGTTTCCGCCAGATAGGCACCAATAGTTCAGCGACAGTGCCAGAATGCCCGATGCCAGGCCGGACAGCACGATGCCGAACTGCGGCAAAGCGAGATAGATGATCAGCACTTGCACCAGCGGCGGCGTTCCGCGGAAGAAGGACGCGTAGAAGGTGGCGACCCCGAAGGCGAGCGCATTGGATGACAGCCATCCGAGCGCCGTCAGGATCGCCACGACCAGCGAGATCACCATCGACACGACGGTGATCAGAAGCGTCAGCACAACGCCCTGGATGAAACCATCCAGCGAGAGGCGCAGGCCCACATGAAGGGCAGCTTTTCGCCGATCACGCCGAAATCCAGCCCGAGATTGTAGAAAAGGCTCACCAGCAGCGTGAGCAGCCTTAGCCAAGTCCGCTGGACGCGCAGACGAAAGCCCGCAGGCCAGGCGACGGAAAACCGCGGCTGGACCTCAGGCGCTCTTGATAGGGTGGGAAGACCAATTTCAGAATGCATATTTTGTGATGTCGACCTTGAACCACCTCTGCGAGATTTTCTCGAGCGTGCCGTCGTCCTTGAGTTCCATGATGACGCGCTTGACCTCGGCGTCCCATTCCGGATCGCCCTTGTCGGTGACAACCGCATTCGGCTCGGCAAACAGCGGCTCGCCAGCGCTCGGCACTCCACACGAGAATGCTGGAACGCTTAGAGTCGACCGGCTATGACCCAAACTAAATCAAATCTCTAGATCACGTCTCGGCTTAACCCGGTTCATATCCTGCAACCCTGAAGTAGTTTGCGCATTCGGCTGGGGTGAAGAGCTCGACGATGGAACTTGCGGCGTTCTAGAGAGCGGAGATGATTCGTTCAGCCCTTGCTCGCATTAACTCCTTGAGCTTTACGAATGCGTTCTCGATAGGGTTAAAGTCGGGACTGTAAGGAGGCAGGTAGAGCAGGCTCGCGCCCGCCGCTTCGATGGCGTCGCGCGCACCAGCGGCCTTATGGGGGGCCGATTATCCAAGATGACGACATCGCCACACGCAAGGGACGAAACCAGTACCTGCTCAACATACGTGCGGAACACGTTGCAGTTCATCGCACCCTCTTAGGCGAACGACGCGGTCATGCCGAACCGCCTGGGTGCGCCCGTGAAGGCGGTGGTTTTCCAATGGCCGTGCGGCACACCGCCCCGACAGCGCTCACCGCAGAGCGCACGGCTGCGCAAGCGCGCTATCTTTATGTGAAACCCTATCTCACCAGATCGGCGGAGACAGCCCGCTGTTCCGCGGTCACAGCTCCGGAAAGATAACCGGTTTCCGATGAGTTGGTCTCGCTGCCTGCAAGGCTAAAACGACCGAGCGAAGCGCCGGTCAACCATTTGCCGTCGAGAACGACGGGTGTCCTCCAACGGCGAGATCGGCAGGCGTGGCGGTCAGGGGATCGGCGAACCAGTCTTTCACAGGTCCGCTTCAGGCTCGTCGACCACGGCCCGAAGAGGCGAACCAGCTGATCGGTACAGGCACCCTTCAACTCGCCTCCCCGAGGGCGGAGCGTTGCGCCGCGCCCACGCAGATGAACCTTCTCTGACAGGTATATCTCCTCGCGTCCAAGATGGCGTAAGGCGTCGGGGATGTGCGTGACGTCGTCGACAGCGAGGCCGCCTTAATAAAGGCGGCGCTTGATCGATTTGAGTAAACAGGTCGATCCTTCCGCATTTTTGGGGAACGTTAACCGCCCTCCGGCTACGGGACCACCAGGCCCCGCAGGTCCGACTGGGAATACAGGACTTGGACGCTAGGCCCGCCTGGCCTTGCGATTGGCATAGCGCAAATCGCGCGCAGCCTTGCGGGCGGCCTCATCTTCTACCACCCGCGCGATGCGATTTCTTTCCGCTTCCTCGCGCGCTTCGATCTTGGCGCGTGTTTCGGCATCGGCGGCCGCCTGCCGCTCGGCTGCCTCAGCTGCCTGGCGTTCGGCGTCGTCGCGTTTCACCCGTTCGCGCTCCAGACGCCGCTTTTCCTTCGCGGCGGCGATCGTCGCCCGCTCCGCCTGCCGCGCCAATCTGGCGGGTTCGTCGGTACTCCTTGCCGTACGATAAGCATTCAGGAGAGAGGATTTTGCTTCCGCGGCCGCGATGCGGCGATCGGAAAAGTCATTGTTTCTGGCGTTCTTCAAATCTTTTTCCCTGTAATCGTGTTCTACAAGTCAGGCCGTCCTGGCCCGCTTTGCGAGCAGAGAGGCGGTCGCCGCCTCGCGGTCGTTCAATTCTTTCGCAAGGCGTGCTTCACGAAGCCTTCGGGTCTTCTCCTCACGGGCCAGAACGATGGAATCGAGCTCCTCGACGGCGCTGTTGCGCGCGAAGAATTGCGATTGGGCATCGGCGAAGGCGATCTCCGCCTTTTCGCGGGATTTGCTGTGTGTCTGTGTCATGGTTTTTTCCGCATGGGGCGCCGCAGGGTAGTGCGGCAATAAAAAAGGCCAGGCAAGCTGCCTGACCTTCGGTTGGTATCATGCTCTCGACAGTGCCAGTACATCCGTGGTCAACGGAAAGCAGATACCAGATGGCTTAGGCAGCCTGCAGATTGCAGGCCGACATCTTGCCCGACTTGTTGTCGCGCTCCAGTTCGAAGCCGATTTTCTGACCTTCGACGAGTTCGCGCATTCCGGCGCGTTCGACGGCAGAAATGTGGACGAACGCATCGGCGCCGCCGTTGTCAGGCTGGATGAAGCCAAAGCCCTTGGTGGAGTTGAACCATTTAACTGTGCCAGTGGTCATGATGAACCCTTTCAAGCATAGAGTGAGGAACTGCGGAGCAGATGCCACGCAGACGAAAACCGACTATTTTTGAAAGAGAAGTTCGCTTAGAGCGCGGTGCCAATCGCGCGGTAGACAAAGCTCGGCAAGCAAAAGATCGATGACGTATCTATACGGGTTCTAGGGGCATCCGTCAACGCTTAGTTTTCGACGTTCTCTCGATGCACTTATAGGGTGTGTTTTTCCGTGCGGTTGCGACGGCGCTCTGAACTATTGCGCGCCACGGAAATTTGTGAGCACATCGTTACCATCACCACCAACGTAGCTTGGGCGACTGACCATTCTTTACGATAGCCGCGACCCAAAAGGTGCCGGATCATTGCTGCATCACGGCCCAATCCCTTGGGTACAGCAGGAAGTCGTCTGCCCTCAGGGTGAGAGCAGCATCGATGTGCAGGACGAAGTCAGCTTTTCCGTCACCATAGACGTAGGTGTCAGCCTTCGTCTTTTCGCAGCGGAGTTCGCTGGCGGTGTTTGAGAATTTGCCCGTGCCGGTGAAGGTGAAGGCTTGATCTCCTGCGTTCCGAGTTCCTCCACCGAGCGGAAGACGAAACTGCCGCTGCCTGTACCGCAGTGGAGATCGTCGTCCCTGCACCACCATCCATAATGTTGGCCTTGGCATCGCTAGCAAGACGATCGGCATATGAAGAGCCGGCGAGGTTCTCTAGGGACGAATAGGTGTCGCCCTTGCCATCACCCGTGTTGACCAAAAGGTTGGCAAGACTTGCAACGACATCCGTTGCTGCACCCGCGTGATGTAAGCCAACGATCGAAGGGTTATAAAGATCACTATTACCTAAGAGCGGGCCGCAATTTCGGTAGGCCTCTGTCGCGCCTCACCCCATTGCGCATCCGACACGCGCAGACCGTGTCTCGAGCCGATAACGAGGTTCTTTGCATTTTATTAAGATTGTTCGCAAAGACTGCCTTTGGGGACGGGCGAAATTCCAGGGGGTGCACGTTGTGTGCAAGTCAGCGAACTGGAGATACAGATGGCCGCGTCGCAATCCACCATTCTCGTCGTCGAAGACGAACCGCTCATCCGCCTCGTCCTTATCGAGGCGTTGCAGGACGAAGGGTATCGGGTGTTGGCAGCGTCCAATGTCCTGGAGGCTATCGGACAGATCGCAAGGCATACCCAGATCGACGGCCTCGTCACGGATGTTGACCTGCCGGGCGGCCTGAGCGGTCTCGACCTGTTGGAGTTGTTCAGCAACTGCCGGCCGGACGCGGCCAGGATCGTCGTCTCGGGCAGAGCCGATCTGACGCAGGAGACATTGCCGGCGGCGGGCCGAGTCTTCACCAAGCCTTATAGCCTCGACACCGTCATCGCCGAACTCTACGAGCAGATCAGGGCGAAAGGCACCGCCCTGCCGGCCCGGCGCATGGGTTCGTAGCGTCGAGGCCTCGCCCCCGGCTCTCGTCCGCGCTGTATCAGCGGCGCTGTATCACCGCTCTTATATTCCTTTCTATTTTTTAAAATTTTCACAGGGTTACCGCGCTTTCCAATTCTTCGGACTTTCCCATATAAGCCCGCGACACCTCGAGAAACGGCAAGATGACCTTTACTCCCGACACAATTAGCGAGATGAACCAGCGCATCCGGGCGATCGACTGGGAGAAAACGTCCTTCGGTGCCGAAGCCGATTGGCCGCAGGAGCTTCGAATGGCGTTGAGCCTGTGCCTCAACACCGCGATCCCAACGGCCCTCTACTGGGGCAACGATCTTCGTCTTCTCTATAACGATGCATGGGCGCCGATTGCCGGCGAAAAACACCCCTGGGCCCTGGGGCGTCCGGCCCGCGAGGTCTGGGCCGATATCTGGCATGTGATCGAGCCCCAGCTCCGCGCCGTGCTGCAGACAGGTCAGGGGTTCTCGGTTACCGACCAGATGCTGCCCATGCAGCGCGGCGGCCGCATACAGCAGACCCATTGGGACTACAGCTTCGCGCCGATTTTCGGACAGAACGGCAAGGTTTTCGGCATCTTCAACCAGGGCAACGAGACGACGGCGCGCCTGTCGGCCGAGCGGGCGCTTCGCGCCAGCGAGGAACGGCTGGAATATGCCCTGGGCGCATCGGATACGGTGGGCACCTGGGACTGGGATATTCCCAACGACCGGGTGATCGCTGACGCGCGCTTTGCCAAGCTCTACGGCGTTCCGCGCGATAAGGCTGCCGCTGGCGCACCCATCGCCGATTTCTTCAACGCCATCCACCCAGACGACCTTCCCTATGTGGAAAAGGCAATCGCGACGGCCTTGAAAGGCGGCAGCATCTTCTCCCAGGAATATCGTCTCGTGCAGGCAAACGGCGCGCACAGATGGGTCATCGCCGAGGGACGGCCGACGCTCGCGCCCGACGGAACGCCCCTGCGCTTCCCCGGCATCAGTTTCGATATAACCGACCGCAAAAATGCCGAGGCCGCACTCCGCGACAGTGAAGAACGCTTCCGTGCGATCACCAACTCCATCGACCAGATGATCTGGTCGACCACCCCGGACGGATACCACGACTACTATAACCAGCGCTGGTACGATTTCACCGGCGTCCCCTCAGGCTCGACCGATGGCGAGGGCTGGGCCGGGATGTTCCACCCCGAGGACCAGGATCGTGCCTGGTCCGTCTGGCGCCATAGCCTGGAAACGGGAGAGCCCTATCACATCGAATACCGGCTCCGGCACCGGAGCGGGAAATACCGCTGGGTGCTGGGTCGTGCACAGCCCGTGCACAACGAGGACGGCGCGATCACCCGCTGGTTCGGCTCATGCACGGATATCCAGGATATCGTCGACGCACGCGAGGTCATCGCCCGCTCCCGCGAAGAGCTTGAAACGGCGGTGCAAGAGCGCACCGCCAGGCTTTTGGACGCTGAAGCACAATTGCGGCAGGCACAAAAAATGGAGGCAGTGGGGCAACTCACCGGCGGTGTCGCGCACGACTTCAACAATATGCTTGCCGTCATTCTGGGCGCGATGAACCTCCTCGAAAGGCGCCTCGCACGCGGGGAAACCGATCTGGGGCGTTACATAGAAGCCGCCAAGGATGGTGCAAACCGTGCGGCAGCGCTCACCCAACGTCTGCTCGCCTTTTCCCGTCGACAGCCGCTCCAACCCGAAATCATCGAACCGAACCGCATGGTCGCGGGCATGAGCGACCTGCTGACGAGAGCGCTCGGAGAGCAGGTTCAGGTCGAAACCGTGCTTGCCGCAGGGCTATGGCGCATAAATGCGGACGTCAGCCAGCTTGAGAACGCAATCCTCAATCTTGCCGTCAATGGCCGCGATGCGATGCCGAACGGCGGCCGGCTCACCGTCGAGACGGCCAATACATTCGTTTCCGAGGACTACGCCCAAGAACATTCGATGTCGCCTGGGCAGTATGTGATGATTGCGGTCACCGATACCGGCACGGGAATGAGCGATGACACTCTTGCGAAAGCCTTCGATCCCTTCTTCACGACAAAGGAGGTCGGCAAAGGGTCCGGCCTCGGCCTGAGCCAGGTTTTCGGCTTCGTGCGTCAGTCCGGCGGACACGTAAAAATCTATTCCGAACAAGGTCACGGCACCACGGTGAAACTATACCTGCCCCGCCATTACGGCGAGGCGGAAACCAGAGAGATATCGCAGCAGAATGCTGAACCGGCTCGCGGCGCGCATGGCGAACTCGTGTTGGTGGTGGAGGATGACGAGCGGGTGCGCAACTTCTCCGTCGAGGCGCTACGCGAACTCGGTTACACTGTGGCGGAAGCCAGCAGCGGCGCGGCAGCGCTTGCTCTGTTGGAAGCGGGCCTAAGGCCTGCGCTGCTCTTTACCGATATCGTTATGCCGGAGATGACGGGCCGCGAACTCGCAACGCTGGCAACGAAAAAGTTAGGTGAGCTGAAGATACTTTATACGACCGGCTACACCCGCAACGCTGTCGTTCACAACGGTATCTTGGACGCAGGCACCCAACTGCTTCAAAAGCCCTTCAGCCCGGAGCAGATGGCTGAAAAGGTTCGGCGCGTTATGGATGGTTAAGCGGCGCCCACACGACCTCAAGGACGGCAACCCGCTCTGTCGCATTGCATTGCAAGGCGAGTTCGAAGACAGCATTCGCAGCTTGGCAGGCGCATTCAAACTCGAAGTGTTCGATATAAACACCGTCGCCTGCCAGCGACGACCGGCTTTTGATGGGATTTGGACGGTCGACAATCGCTAACCAGCAGAGACACTGCCTTTACGCGACGGGCCTAATTACTGGGATAACCAGCCCCCGCAGCGCGCGCACGTTCTCAACATTATCGACAACCCGTTCTTAAGTGAATTCGTCACCTCCCTGGAGGCGACAGACTACAAGGCGTCGGCAGTGTCCGTGACATCGTCAACAGCGAGGCCGCCTTCATCGCAGTCGATAACGAAAAGTCCTGCTAACCCGTCGCCGCCTTCGATAAAGGCCGCGCTCGATCGCCTTCCTCGTTTCTTTCACACGGAAGCAGCGCGACTCACGCGTGACGAAAACCAATGTTTCGGCCCTGCGGGACCAGCAGTGCTGAGCCGCCGTATTGCATCCCGCATTGGTTGGAATAAGGTTTTCGGATTGGGTGGGGATAAGCTGGCGATGACGCACACATACTTCATTGAGAAGCGTTGCCACGATGAGGAGGCCCCGTTGCGGCTGCGCCTTGCTGTGCCCCGGATGGACGAGCGATATGGCACAAAGAATCTTCTCTCCTCCGCGATAGGCGATTATCTGCTCTCACTCGGGCTGCTTCGGGAATGCGGTAAGGATCCGACGCTTAAGAGACTGACCGCTCGTTCGGCGGATGCGCCGGCTCTCACCGACTGAAGACGACCATCATCCCCATACTGATACTCATAGTCAGCCTACCGGAAAACAGTTGGCGGTGTTCGTCCTTCGCATTTCAAAAGGCACCGGCCTGCTGATCGCGCGGCCATCTCCTGCTCCCAATCGCCGGCGAGCGAAACGGTGGTGATACGGCTGCCGCGGAAAATCTCGTGGAAGGTGGCCGAAGGGGGCAAGAAACCCGATGCGTTCGCAACGAAATTCATTCGATAAGGCTAGTTGCGGGGGCTGGCGGCCGATCTGACTATACAGACCAGGATTTCCAGGGGCTCGCAAAGCTTCCCATTCCTGTCGTCTTTGGCCAACACCTCGACACGGTGACCGGTATCCGGCGCTTCCTGTCACTTCATTGCGCGGTGAACCGGCTTTCTTCATCACGTGGAGATGGAGCTTTTGGCGCCGCCCTTGAAACTGGAAATTACCGAAAATAAATTCCCCATGGCGCTCGATTCTGAGCGCCATCCTTGTTGATCACCAACGTTTTCAGTGAGGTAGAGATGAACTCGAAAGTTTTCGATCGGCCGGTTTATATTCTGGAACGCAAAGAACTGGTTCGCGAAGTGGCCTGTCTGGGCGACGCCATCGATCTTCTGGAGGAATGGCCGCAACACGATCGCGACCTGGTTCATGATGCGACCTTGAAGACCTGCTACATGGCCTGGGATGGGCACAAGCCGTTGAAGGTTGCGCGCGACGCCATTCGGTCCTTCGCGAAGAGAAAGGGCATCCTGGTAAAGGCGCCCAGCGTTCAGCCATGGATGATCAAGCCGGGATCGGGCGGCGGTCGCATAATGGCCTGAGCGAGGCACATCGCAGAGGCCGCAATGGCGGCCTCTCTTGGTCGCCGCCTATGGGTATTCCGGTCTTCGACAGTGCCGGCTCAATTGTATCTGCTCGTCGAGTTGGTCCGGATCGGAAGCCAAATCCATACAGGGGATGGCAGCGGAATGAACACAAAGGAAACGATCGCGGCGGACCTTGGACGGCTGGGTGTCCAGTCCGGCGATCTCGCTATGGTTCACGCATCGCTGAAGGCGATCGGCCCCGTTTATGGAGACGCAGCATCGGTGGTTTCTGCGCTACGCGACGCCATCGGCATCACTGGAACCTTGATGGGATACTCCTCGTGGGACCGATCGCCCTATGAAGAAACGCTCAATGGCGCTCGGATGGATGCGGAACGGCGACGCCGATGGCCGCCGTTCGACCCGGCCACATCAGGGACATATCGCGGCTTCGGCCTCCTGAACCAATTCCTCCTCCAGACACCCGGCGCCCGGCGAAGCGCACACCCGGATGCCTCGATGGTCGCGATCGGGCCTCTGGCCGGCACTCTGACGCAGCCTCACGAACTCGGACAGGCTTTCGGCCCTGGATCGCCGCTGGAGCGTTTTGTCGGACACGGTGGAAAGGTCCTGTTACTCGGAGCACCGCTCGATTCCATTACCGTCCTGCACTACGCCGAGGCCATCGCCCGCACCCCACCAAACGACGCGTGACCTACGAAATGCCGATCCGCGGCGAGGACGCCGGAGTGAGGTGGAAACGTGCGGAAGACTTCGACTCCAACGGCATTCTCGATTGTTTCGCCATTGAAG
>NZ_JBLZPH010000075.1:33284-99017 GCF_049199205.1 Shinella sp. M31
GAAGACTTCGACTCCAACGGCATTCTCGATTGTTTCGCCATTGAAGGAGAGCCCGACGCTGTCGAAACGATTGCCAATGCCTATGTCAAGCTGCAGCGTCATCGGGAAGGCCCGGTCGGTGACGCACAATGCTATTTATTCGATGCGAACGATATCGTTTGGTTCGGTGTCGACTATCTTGAACGACACTTTGGCTCGGCCTGATCCGGCCATGTGTGTCCCCGACATTCTACAGAAGCCTATACCAATCAAAGGACGGAATCCATGTCTGCTACCGCAACCATGTTTGCCCAGTCGTTCTTCCATGGAACCAAAGCTGATCTCGCGCCCGGCGATCTGATCACCGTCGGCTACCAGTCGAATTTCACGGACGCGAAGTCCCTGTCGTGGGTGTATTTCACAGGCACACTCGATGCCGCGATCTGGGGCGCGGAGTTGGCGGGTGGCACCGAGAAGGAACGTATCTACGTCGTGGAACCGACCGGTCCCGTCGAAGACGACCCCAACCTGACAGACAAGAAATTTCCCGGCAATCCGACATTGTCCTACCGCTCACGCAATCCATTGCGCGTAATTGCCGAAGTGACGAAATGGCAAGCCCACACGCCCGAGCGGCTGCGGGAAATGAAGGAGGGCCTCGCTCGTCTGAACGCGGGAGGTGCCGAGATCATAGACTAACGTCGTGGATTCGAACGATCGTCGGCAGCGCATCTCCCGTATAGCACCGGCATACATGCGCGCTGTCAGCGGCGCGGGCTAAATTGTTCTCGGCAACAGATTTCTTATAGGCGAAGTCATAATGGAGCGGGCAAAAAGAACCGGGTGCATGTCTCTAGATTGCGGTAATTCCGTTTGACGACTGGGGTTCCGTGCAAGCGGGTTGAGTGTTTTGAAGCCCATTGACTCGATGGGCGCGCGGAACATGATGGGATTGATGAGCGCGACGGAATCTGAATGGCTCAGCTGAAGGCCTGCTCGGCGGCAATGCCGCAACGCTCGAACGTTGCTTGGCGACCTTCAGGTTGGTGTGTTTTGACGGACGTGTCCCCGGATCCTTGTTGTGAAGAGCTTGCCGCAAGCCCGGCGACCGGCAGAACATCAAGGCGCTGAAGGCGGAAGCGCCCTGCGCTCTCCGTGGGCCTGTTGTGGTTCATGTCCGACCGCGAAACTTGCGGCAATGAACTTCGCCGGATGAAAATAGTTCACCGCGCATGCCACGCTTTTTTCTTCACATTCGTGGCGTCGAGCGTTGCGAGATCGACGCGGAAGGACACGAGTTTGCCTCGCTTGGACACGCGATTCGTGATGCACGAAAAGCAGCATGTGAAATTGTCGCTGAAGACCTAGTTACAAACGAAGGAATTGAACCCTTCTGAAAGAACGGCAAGGCGATCGTGGTTTTGCCGGTGCCTGGCGATCCATCGAGCAGGAAAACATCCCCGCGAGACAATCCACCGGAAAGGATATCGACCAGCCCCTCGATGCCACCTTTGCCCGCTCGGAAACGCTGCTGTTCATTAGACCCTCCAGACCCTCAGTTTGTCCGCCTGGAACTAGCACTAGGCGATGCGATTGCAACGGTGACACCTAAAGCGGCGCAAAAATGCCTGCCGCGCAGCAGAGTTCCGATGCCGCCAGACCGGGTGCCGCCGCCGTCGGTGCGCAGAAGAACCTCCTGGACCAGTGCTGGCGCCGTCCCTTCAGACCGGTGCAATGCACGCGCGTTCGATGGCCGCACGTAGCTGCTCCTGCGTAAAAGGTTTTGACAAACGCGGCATGTTCGGGAACTCGCTGTCCCCCGAGAGTTCGGCGTAGCCCGACGCGAGAATGACAGGCAATGTCGGAAACTTCGCTTTGAGATGCTTCGCGAGTTCGGCGCCCGTCATACCCGGCATGGCGTGGTCTGTGATGACCAGATCGCATGTCAGCGATCCCGACAAGACGTCCAGCGCCTGTGTGGCGGAGGCCGCTTCGATGGTGCCGTGCCCCAAATCCTCAACCATCGCCGCCGTGCCCATCCTAACCAGCGTGTCGTCGTCGACGACTAAGATTGTGAGCGGGTCCAGCCGCGCTGGCACGCGAGACAATTCGATCTCCGCGCCGCCGCGTATCGTTGCGTTGATGCGCTCGGCGACCGGCAGCCAAAGTGATACCTGCGTTCCAGCACCGGGGCGGCTGGCGATCTCCAACGCGCCGCCAGACTGCGCGGCCAAGCCATGTACCATCGAGAGGCCGAGCCCGGTCCCCTTGCCGACCCCTTTGGTCGTGAAGAACGGTTCCGTGGCGCGGGCAAGTGTGACGTCGTCCATGCCGTGACCGGTGTCTGCCACGGTTATACGGACATAGCGATCGCTGCTCAACGAGGCTGGGCGGCGATCGAGCGTTTCCGACGCCTGCACCGTGACCGTCCCGCCCCTGTCCATAGCGTCCCGGGCGTTGACGAACAGGTTCAGCAAGGCAAGCTCCAGTTGATTGCCATCTACCAGGACAAGCGGCAGATCATCGGGAAGCGTCGGCTGGACCAACGTACGCGGGCCGACTGCCTTGCTGAGAAGATCCTTGATACTCTCGAAGAGTCGAGGGAAATCGACAGCTTGTGGCTTCAGGTCCTGTCGGCGCGCGAACGAAAGCAAGCGCTGCGTCAATGCTGTGCCGCGCTCCGTGGCTTGAAGAGCGTTCAGAAGGAGACGCTCGCTCCTTTCGTCGGGTGGAAGACGTTTCTTGAGCAGGTTGAGGCCGCCTTGAATGACCATCAACAGATTGTTGAAATCATGTGCGACACCCCCGGTCAGTTGTCCGATCGTGTCCAGTTTCTGCGCCTCGAAAAGCTGTGCGAGCGCCTCTTCCCGCTCACGCGTGCGCTGGTTGATGCGGTGTTCCAAGTCCTCGTTGAGCTGGACCAGTTGGGCCGATGAGGCCTCAAGCGCAGCAGTCCTTTCTCGCACCCGCGCCTCAAGATCGGCATTCAGACGTTCCAGCTCGCGCGTCTTGCGGAACAGATCGGCGAAGACCCGGACCTTAGCGCGCAAGACTTCCGGCACGATCGGGACCGACACGTAATCGACGGCGCCGGCCTCGTAGCCGCGAAGACGATCAGGCTCGGCCATCATGACGGCCGAGACGAAGATGATTGCCGTATTCTGATAGCGCGGATGTTCGCGTATCATGCTGACAAGCTCGAAGCCATCCTGCTCGGGCATGCAGACATCCACCAGGATGACGGCGATATCGGTGCGCAATAGATGTTCCAGCGCTTCCCGGCCGGACTGGGCTTTGATCAACGTCTCACCCAATCCTTGGAGGATGACCTCATAGCTGAGGAGTTTTGCGGGCTGATCGTCGACGAGGAGAATATTGACGGGGTCCATGGCCAGGTCCTCAGCGGTGCAGCCACATTCGCAGCGCCGACAGCAGTTGCTCGGTATTGACGGGCTTGGCGAGGTAATCAGAAGCCCCGGCCTCCAGGCATTTCTCACGGTCACCCTTCATCGCCTTAGCGGTCAGCGCCAGGATCGGCAGACGGCGGAAGTTTGGATCGGCGCGGATGACCTGCATGGTCTCGTAGCCGTCCATTCCTGGCATCATGATGTCCATCAACACGATCGCCACGGCTGGCTCGCGGTTGATCACCTCTATTGCCTCGCTCCCGGTGGTCGCTGTCAGCACCTTCATGCCGCGTCTTTCCAGCACGCTGCTCAGTGCGAAGATGTTGCGGGCATCGTCATCCACCAGCAAAACGGTCTCTCCGACGAGATCCTCGTCCGAACTGTGAAGCTCCTCCAGCATTGCCTGCTTGGCAGGTGGCATGTCGGCGACGACACGGTGCAGGAAGAGCGCCGTCTCATCCAGCAGTCGCTCGGGTGATTCGACGCCTTTCACGACTACACTTCGGGCCATGCTGTGGAGCTGCGCATCCTCCTCGGGTGAAAGCTCGCGGCCGGTGAAGACGACGACCGGCACTTCACCGATCTCGGGGTCGTCGCGGAGTTTCTCCAGAACCTCGAAGCCCGACATGTCAGGCAAGGACAGGTCGAGTACGACACAGTCGGTCGAATGCGCCTTGAGCGAAGCCAATGCTTCGGAGCCGGATCCAACGCTTTCAATATCGATATCGTCGTGGCCGAGCAGCGCTCGGACGCTCAGCCGCTCGGCCTCGTTGTCCTCCACCAGCAGCAACCGCTTGCGGCGCGGCTGGGCATAGGACTTGAGGCGCGTCAACGCCTTGCCGAGGCCTTCGGGCGTGGTGGGTTTGCTCATGAAGGCGAAGGCGCCGCGAGTCAGGCCGTGCTGGCGGTCCTCATCGAGGGTGATAATCTGCACGGGAATATGGCGGGTCAGCGGGTTCTGCTTGAGCTGGCTCAGAACCGTCCAGCCCAGCATGTCTGGCAGGAAGATATCGAGCGAGATCGCCGCCGGCCTGTATTCCTGCGCCAGTGCCAGCGCATCGGCGCCGCGCATCGCTACCAGAACCTTGAAACCGCTGTCGCGGGCAAGGTCCACCAGGACCCGCGCATAGTGGGCGTCGTCCTCCACCACCAGCAGCACGGTATCGCCGCCGGCAATCCGCTCTCGGTCGTCTTCGACCTGTTCGGTGGGTTTTTCCATGCGCCTGTTCGCGGCCGCCTGCGAAAGTTGCACGACGTTGCTCGGGGCCGACAACGCCTTGGGCGCGCCGGCACCGGCACCGATATAAGTGAGCGGCAGGTAGAGCACAAAGGTGCTCCCCGTTCCGGGCGTACTGCGAAGCTGGATTTCGCCGCCAAGCAGGTTTGCCAGTTCGCGGCTGATCGCAAGCCCGAGGCCCGTGCCGCCATACTTGCGACTGGTCGAGGCGTCGGCCTGCTGAAAGGCCTCGAAGATGAGACGCTGTTTTTCCGGAGGAATGCCGATGCCGGTATCGGTCACCTCGAAGGCGATAACGGACGGCGCGTGTTTCAGCGAGGGGTGATCTTGGGACCAGCCGCCTTCCGCCGCCGAAACCCGAAGGGTCACGCCACCCTCCGCGGTGAATTTAAAGGCGTTCGACAGCAGGTTCTTCAGGATTTGCTGCAGACGCTTGGAATCGGTGATGATGCTGCGGGCAACATCGGTGCCGATATCCACGTCGAAGACAAGGCCGCGATTGTCCGCCTCATGGCGAAACGGCCGCGCCATCATTTCCAGGAGATTGTGAATGAAGATCTCCTCCGCATCGACCGAAACCGTGCCTGACTCGATCTTGGAGAGATCGAGAATGTCGCTGATGAGGTTCAGCAGATCCGTGCCTGCGCCGTGGATGGTCTTGGCGAATTCAACCTGCTTGTCGGAGAGGTTCCGCTCCGGGTTTTCCCCCAACTGCTGGCCGAGGATGAGGATGGAGTTCAGCGGCGTGCGCAGCTCGTGCGACATGTTTGCAAGGAATTCCGACTTGTATTTCGATGTCAGCGCGAGTTCCGTGGCCTTTTCCTCCAGCGCCCGGCGCGCTTGTTCGATTTCCTGGTTCTTGGCTTCCACCTCGACATTGCGCTCTTCGAGCTGCTGCGCCTTCTGTTCGAGCTGCTCGTTGGTCTGTTGCAGTTCGCGTTGCTGGGTCTGAAGCTCTGCTGCAAGCTGCTGGGATTGCTTAAGCAGACCCTCGGTCTGCATGGTCGCCTCGATCGAATTGAGGACAATCCCGATAGAGGTTGTGAGCTGGTCAAGGAAGGACAATTGCAACTCGGTAAAGTGGCCAGCGGAGGCAAGCTCGATCACCGCCTTCACCTGCCCCTCGAAATGGACCGGCAGGACGATGGCGCTTCTCGGCAGCGTCGAAAACACGCCGGAGCTGATGGGTACGACGTTTTCGGGAAGGTTGGTGACGAGGATCCGCCGCGCATCGCTCGCGCATTGGCCGACAAGGCCCTGTCCAAACGCCAGTTGTTTGGGATGGCTCGCTTCCACCCCCTCGGCATAGGTCGACAACAGTGACAGCATTGGCTGCGGCCCTTCGGCATCGTCCACCTGGTAGATGACCCCCTGATGGGCGCCGACCAGCGGCGCAAGCTCCGAGAGCAGCATCTTGCCAACCAGCGTCAGGTCGCGCTGGCCCTGCAGCATGTTGGTGAAACGCGCCAGGTTGGTCTTCAGCCAGTCCTGCTCCGTGTTTCTCTCCGTGGTGAGACGGAGATTGTCGATCATGGTGTTGATATTGTCCTTGAGCTCCGCGACCTCGCCGCGGGCCTCGACTTGGATCGACCGCGTCAGGTCGCCCTTGGTGACGGCGGTCGCGACTTCGGCGATGGCGCGCACCTGCGTGGTCAGATTGGCAGCCAGCAGGTTCACGTTGCCGGTAAGATCCTTCCAGGTGCCGGCCGTGCCGGGAACATTGGCCTGCCCGCCAAGGCGCCCCTCGACGCCGACTTCACGCGCCACCGTAGTCACCTGATCGGCAAAGGTTGCCAGCGTGTTGGTCATGTTGTTGATGGTTTCGGCAAGTGCGGCCACCTCGCCCTTGGAGGCGACGGTGAGGTTCTGCTTCAGGTCGCCGTTGGCAACCGCCGTCACCACCTTGACGATACCGCGCACCTGCTCCGTCAGGTTGGCGGCCATGACGTTGACCGTATCGGTGAGGTCCTTCCAGGTGCCGGCGACACCCGGGACCTGTGCCTGTCCGCCGAGCTTGCCTTCGGTGCCAACCTCGCGCGCCACGCGCGTCACTTCGCCAGCGAAGGCGTTGAGCTGATCCACCATCGTGTTGATGGTGTTCTTGAGTTCGAGGATTTCGCCCTTCACGTCGACGGTGATCTTGCGCGACAGGTCGCCGCGCGCCACGGCGGTGGTGACCTCGGCGATGTTGCGCACCTGCGTCGTCAGGTTGGCGGCAAGCAGGTTGACGTTGTCGGTCAGGTCCTTCCACGTCCCGGCGACGCCGGGAACGACGGCTTGGCCGCCGAGGCGCCCGTCGGTGCCCACTTCGCGGGCGACGCGCGTCACCTCGCCGGCAAAGGAGCGCAGCTGGTCCACCATCGTGTTGAGCGTATCCTTGAGCAGCAGGATTTCGCCGCGCACGTCGACAGTGATCTTGCGCGACAGGTCGCCATTGGCGATGGCGGTGGCGACCTCGGCGATGTTGCGCACCTGCGCCGTCAGGTTGCCGGCCATGGAATTGACGCTGTCTGTCAGGTCCTTCCACGTTCCTGCAACACCGGAAACCTGCGCCTGGCCGCCGAGCTTGCCTTCCGTGCCGACCTCGCGCGCCACTCGTGTCACTTCGCCTGCAAAGGCATTGAGCTGATCCACCATGGTGTTGATGGTGTTTTTCAGCTCAAGGATTTCGCCCTTCACGTCGACGGTGATCTTGCGCGACAGGTCGCCCCGGGCCACCGCGGTCGTTACTTCGGCGATATTGCGGACCTGGCCGGTCAGGTTCGATGCCATGGAATTGACGTTTTCGGTGAGGTCCTTCCAGGTGCCGGCGACCCCAGGTACTTGCGCCTGCCCGCCGAGCTTGCCTTCCGTTCCCACTTCGCGCGCCACACGCGTCACCTCGGAGGCGAACCGGTTCAACTGGTCCACCATGGTGTTGAGCGTTTCCTTCAGCTCAAGGATTTCGCCCGAGACTGACACAGTAATTTTCTTCGATAGGTCGCCATTCGCGATGGCGGTCGAAACCTCCGCGATATTGCGGACCTGCGCCGTCAGGTTGCCCGCCATCGAATTGACGCTGTCGGTGAGGTCCTTCCAGGTGCCGGCGACGCCGAGCACGTTCGCCTGACCGCCGAGCCGCCCTTCCGTGCCGACCTCGCGGGCGACACGCGTTACTTCGCCGGCAAAGCCGTTTAACTGGTCGACCATCGTATTGATGGTCTCCTTGAGTTCGAGGATTTCGCCCGATACGGTCACGGTGATCTTCTTCGACAGGTCACCCTGCGCGACGGCCGTCGCCACCTCCGCGATATTGCGCACCTGCGCCGTCAGGTTCGAGGCCATCGAGTTGACGCTGTCGGTCAGGTCCTTCCAGGTGCCGGCAACGCCGCGGACATTGGCCTGGCCGCCGAGCTGGCCTTCGGTGCCCACTTCGCGCGCCACGCGCGTCACTTCCGAGGCAAAGGCATTGAGCTGGTCGACCATCGTGTTGATGGTTTCCTTCAGCTCCAGAATTTCACCGGAGACGGTCACCGTGATCTTCTTCGAAAGGTCGCCATTGGCGATGGCGGTCGAGACCTCGGCAATGTTGCGCATCTGTGCCGTGAGATTCCCCGCCATCGAGTTGACGTTCTCGGTCAGGTCCTTCCACGTGCCGGCAACACCGCGAACATCGGCCTGTCCGCCCAGCCGCCCCTCCGTGCCGACTTCGCGCGCCACGCGTGTCACCTCCGAGGCGAAGGCGTTGAGCTGGTCGACCATCGTATTGATGGTCTCCTTCAGTTCCAGGATTTCGCCGGAGACGGTCACCGTGATCTTCTTCGACAGGTCGCCGTTTGCGATGGCGGTCGAGACCTCCGCGATGTTGCGCACCTGCGCCGTCAGGTTGGAGGCCATGGAGTTCACGTTGTCGGTCAAATCCTTCCAGGTGCCGGCGACACCCGGAACCTGTGCCTGGCCGCCGAGCCGGCCTTCCGTGCCCACCTCGCGCGCCACGCGCGTCACCTCGCCGGCAAAGCCGTTCAACTGGTCGACCATCGTGTTGATGGTCTCTTTCAGCTCCAAGATTTCCCCCGAGACGTCCACCGTGATCTTGCGCGACAGGTCGCCGCGCGCCACGGCGGTCGTGACCTGGGCGATGTTGCGCACCTGTGCGGTCAGGTTGCCGCACATGGCATTGACGCTGTCGGTCAGGTCCTTCCACGTTCCCGCCACCCCCGGCACCAGAGCCTGGCCGCCAAGCTTGCCTTCCGTACCGACCTCGCGCGCGACACGCGTCACTTCCGATGCGAAGGAGCGCAGCTGGTCCACCATCGTATTGATGGCTTCCTTCAACTGCAGAATCTCGCCGCGCACATCGACGGTGATCTTCTTGGACAGGTCCCCGTTCGCGACCGCGATCGTCACGTCGGCGATGTTACGCACCTGTGCCGTCAGATTGGAGGCCATCGAGTTGACGCTCTCGGTCAGATCCTTCCAGACCCCCGTCACTTCCGGAACCTGCGCCTGGCCACCAAGCTTGCCATCCGTACCGACTTCGCGAGCAACGCGGGTGACTTCGGAGGTGAAGACGCCGAGTTGCTTGATCATCGTATTGACGATCCCGGCCGAGCGCAGGAATTCGCCTTTGAGCGGCCGGCCATCGACATCGAGCGGAACCGTGTGCAGCAGGTCACCCTTGGCGACGGCGGCAATCGTCCGCGTCACAGCCGTCGTCGGCCACAGAAGATCGTCGATCAGCTGATTGATCGATCCCTCCATTTCCGACCAACGTCCATCCGAGAGGCCAAACCGGACGCGCGTGCTCGTTCGTCCATCCCGACCCACGACCTGGCCGACGTGCTCAAGCTGCTGGGCCATACGCTCATTGGCGGCGATGATGTCGTTGAGCGCGTCGGCTACCTTGCCAGCAAGCCCGGTCAAATCCGGTCGCATTCGGCTCGAGAACTCGCCTCGTCTTACGGCCGTGAGTACTTCGAGGAGGGCGGTTGCGTCCTCCGCCGCAATGACTTTCATCTCGTCCCATGCCTTGGCCGAATTCCGCACATCGACTTGCTGGACATCTGTCGCCGTTTCACTCATGAAATCCCCCTGGTTCTCGAGAAATTTAGAGCGCGGAAGGCGATTTTCTATGGGGCGCGGAAACCATCGTACGGTTACGAACAGAGTTTAATGCCACCATAGACATGATGCCGCTCTAGGAAGCCTGCCGGCGTTGACTTTTACATGGTGAACTTGTTGAACCCAATAGAAGATTTCGATCTTGTCTTCGTCAAACGACGGGATGCCCATCTTCAGGCGCATGCGCTCGATGACGGATACACCCTCCAGGCGCCAGCCGTAGCCGATCCAGCCCTGCTAGGTGCCGGCGACCTTCGTCTTGCGGCTGGAATTGTCGTTGAGGCTGAGCTTCGGATCCAGGCCGCGGAAGGTCGGTAGATCGATCTGGTATTCGTAGCTCAGGCCGCCCGCGCTCGACAAACGCCGATTGCGACGCCTCCACACACAGGCGCGGCAACGGCGCACAGCGAGATCGAGTGGGTTTTCGCCTAGGTGGCGTGGACAAATTTAAGCTCAGCTGAGCGTTGCAATCGCGGCTTCCATCTCATCATGCGTTAGTGGCCTGCTATCGTCCGCAAGGAGCGCAATCGCATCGGCAACCGCTTCGTCGGCAAAATCAAAGTCGTCGCTCATCATGAGACAATCGGCGGTGTAGTTCGCCGCGAGAAAAGCCAGTTGGTCCGACAGCATCGCTTCAAGGAGCCTGCGGGCGTGATAGCGGGTAATCACTTGGGGCGGTCCGTCAGTCACTATGATGTAGGCCAAGCCCTCCGTCTTGACACAATGCTCGCAGGCATTCACCTCGTTCGCGATTTCGCGACCGAATGCGTCCGGCGACAAATCTCCATTCAAAAAAGCTACGAGGGATGAATGCTCCATACGTGAAGAATAGCCGCCTCGCACACGGCGGCAACCGTTCTGAAGGGTTTGTTGCCCATTGATCCGAAAACCGTGGTCGTGGGTTACGCTGGCCGAGATTATGGTAGACAGCGGTCACTACAGCATCGACAACACCACAGTCCGCGCCATGTCCGGCAGCGGGCGGAAATGGGGAGCCATCAACGCGCTCTTGGCCGCTCGCGGGGCAGGTTCCACCTGATTTACTCATTCCGACACCCACCATCGTCGGCAGACATTCCTCATATAAAACTGGTGGGTTGGAATAAAGATGGCCTTCCTGCGGTGATCTCGTCGATAAAACGACTTTTGAGCGAGTAGAGGCCATTGTGAGGAGGAGGCGGCTCCTCACAATGTAGGTTCAGAACTGTTTTCCTGCGCGGACGGATGCACCGACGGATTTCTGGCCGTCACCCTCGATGTTGAGTAGCAGGCTTGCCTCCAGCATCCAGAAGTCCGAGGTCTGCATGGCGATACCGGCGGTGACCGATCCATAGAAGCCGGAGCCGTCGAGGCCGGCGTAACCCGCCGTCACGCCCAGCTTAGGCGTTACCGTCGCGCCGCTCTCCAGCGTGAAGGACCGCGCGATCTCCGCTCCGAGGCTTACCCGGAACTGTTCGGCGTCGAAGCCTTCGATATCCAGTTCGTCGCCATCGCCGTTTTGCACCGTGTAGTCGTCGACCTTCTCGTTGAAGTAGATTGCCCGGAGCTTCGGCGTCAGCACCGTCGCCTCGCCGATCTGCCACTCGCCCTTGATGGCCGTGTCGATCATCCAGCGCTGCGTGTCGAATGCACCATCCCAGAAGGCGGTATCGATGTCGTTGGCCGAGCCGCCGTAGAGCAGGCTCGTATCCCAGAACACGCCCTTGCCGATCTCCAGCGAGGCATAGGGGCCGGCGAGCCAGCCGTTGCCGGTCAGTTCCGCATCCGCATCGCTCGGATCGGTCATGCGGTCAAGATGGAAGGACAGGCCGACCAGCGCCTTGTCCGAGATCAGGTAGTCAGCGCCGAGATTGAGCATGGCGAAGCTACCCCACTTGCCGCCGTTCTGGTCGCGCTTATGGGCCAGGAAGGCACCATCGATCCAGACATTGAAGGCGGAGGATGATGTCTCCTCGACACCATCGGCACGATCGCGAGCCGCGTCCATCTGCACTAGGCTGGTGGAGAAGCTTGTCGTCATGCCGTCTTCCGAAGGCGTCATGCGGGCGGTCACCGTATCCATCACCTGTTCCATTTGCCGCCGCTCCTGAAGACCCGGCACGTATATGCCGTTAGCGATCAGGCCCTGGCGCGTCTCCACGAAACCCCGCACGAGCGCGTCGATGTCCTCGGTGACCTCCTGGGCGTCGTGATGCAGATTGTAGGTGACCGTCCCGACATTGGAGGCGCCGAGCGCGCTTTCCAGGCGGTATCCGACCTTTGCCGCACCGGAGAAGGTGGGGTTCGGGCTGAACTGCAGATACCAACCGGCAGGTTCGCTCACCGGGCCGGCCTGCGCCACCTGCCCGCGGATAATCTTCGCCGTGCCGGAATTGGCGGGCTCCACGAAAGTCGTCTCGGCCCCGGTGAACGGTCCACCGGTCGCACCATCGTTGAGGTAGACATCGGCGGGCGATCCGCCCGCAGGCACGTCCACCACGTGGTTCGATGCCGTGACCTGGCGCGCGGCGACGCTGAGCGAGTAGGTTGCCGAACCGTTCGCGCCGTTGTTGTCGCGGACCGCAATCCTGAACGTATAGTCGCCTTTGCTTCCCGCATCGAGCGGACCGGTCAGTTCGCCCGTCGAGACATTCAGCACCATGCCCTTCGGCAACTTGCCGGAGGCAAGGCTGTAGAGCAACGGCGCCATGCCGCCGGTCGCCTTGATCTGCTGGCTATAGGCCTCACCCGCCATCGTTTTGCCAAGGCTGCCCGCGGGCGGCGTGAAAGCGAAGAGCACGACGGGTATCTTGACGACGATCTCGTACGTGGCAGATCCCGCCGCGCCATAGGCATCGGTTGCGGTGACGGTGAAGCCGGAGCTTCCCACCGCCGTCGGCGTCCCGCCGATCGTGCCGGCCGCACTGTCCAGCGTGAGGCCTGCCGGCAGGGTTCCCGCCGTGACCGCATAGCTGTAAGGCGCCGTGCCCTTCGAAGCGGTCAGCGCACGGCGATAGGCCTTGCCGACCGTACCGCGCGCCAGCGCACCGGCTGCCGGCGACAGGACGATCTTCGGCGGCGTCACGGTCACGGTTACGGTTGCCGGCGACGACGTGCCGGCCGCATTGGTGGCCGTGTAGGTGAAGGTGTCCATGCCGGAATAGCCGGCGACGGGCTTGTAGGTGATCGCCTTCCTGGAGGCCGTCGCCGTGCCATGCGAGGCGGCCGTCGCGACGGCAACGGATGTCGCCGCACCGCCGGTAATATCCAGCGTCACCGCCTTGGCCGATGCATTGGCCGCAACCGTCAGCGCAACCGCATTGGCGATCGGAACCTGCCCACCGATGACGAGGCTGTAGCGTGCCGTCCCTGTGGCGCCATAGGCATCCGTGGCCGTGATGGTAAAGTCGATGCTGCCCGCAGCAGCCGGCTTGCCGCTAATCATGCCCGTCGCACTATCCAATGCCAGACCACTCGGCAGCGCGCCCGTCGTCACCGCATAGCTATAGGGCGCCGTGCCCTTGCTGGCCGTGAAGGTCCGTTCATAGGCCGTACCGACCGTCCCGGACGGCAGCGTACCGGCCGCGGGAGAAAGGGCCAGCGGCGGCGCCGTCACCGTCACCGTCACGGTTGCTGGCGACGACGTGCCGGCGGCATTGGTCGCCGTATAGGTGAAGCTGTCCGTGCCGGAATAGCCGGCGGCCGGCTTATAGGTGATCTTCTTGCCGGAGGCCGTTGCCGTGCCGTGCGTGGCGGCAGAGGCCACCGCAACGGACGTCGCCTTACCACCGGTGATGTTCAGCGTCACCGCCTTGGCCGATGCATTGGCTGCTACTGTCAGCGTCACCGAATTAGCAATCGGCGCCTGTCCGCCGATGGCGAGGCTGTAGTTTGCCACCCCGATCGCGCCATAAGCGTCAGTCGCCTTCACATCGAAGCTATAGGCCCCATCGGCATCGGGTGTTCCCGAAACCACGCCGGCGGTGCTCAGCGTCAGTCCATCAGGCAGCGTACCGCTGGCAATGGCATAGCTGTAGGGCGCCGCACCGTTCGAGGCGGTGAAGGTCTGGCTGTAGGCCGTGCCGACCGTACCGGCCGGTAGCGCACCGGCCGCGGGCGAGAGCGCAAGCGTCGGCGCGGCCACGGTCACGGTCACGGTTGCCGGCGACGATGTCCCCATCGCGTTAGTGGCCGTGTAGGTAAAGCTGTCCGTGCCGGAATAGCCCGCAGCCGGTTTGTAGCGGATCGTCGTTCCGGACGCCGTCGCCGTACCGTGCGAAGCCGCCGTCGCCACCGCCACCGTACTGGCCGCACCGCCGGTTATGTTGAGCGTCACCACCTTGGCCGATGCATTGGCTGCCACCGTCAGCGTCACCGCGTTGGCGATGGGCGCCTGCACGCCGACGGCAAGGCTGTAGCTTGCCGTGACCGTGGCACCATGCGCATCGGTCGCCGTGATGTCGAAGCTATAGGCACCATCGGCATCAGGCGTTCCCGAAATCTCCCCGGCTGCGCTGAGTGCCAGACCATTCGGCAGCGCGCCGCCGGTGATGGCATAGTTGTAGGGCGCCGTGCCGTTCGAAGTGGTGAAGGCCTGGCTGTAGACCGTACCGGCCGTACCGGCATGCAGTGCCCCTGCAGCAGGCGAGAGCGCGAGCGTCGGCGTACCGATCGTCAGGGTATAGGCATTTGCGTTCGTATAAGGACCGGCTCCAACCGAACGGTCAGTCGCGGTGATCGTGAAGCTGAATGTGCCGCTGGCCGTTGGCGTGCCCGACAGGATGCCGTTCGAGGTGAGCGTGAGGCCGTCGGGAAGCGCGCCGGCAGTCACGGAATAGCTATAGGGTTCCGTGCCGTTGGCAGCTGTGATGATCTGGCTATAGGCGATGCCCGTCGTTCCGGCAGGCAGAGCGCCCGCGGCCGGCGAAAGTACGATCGTCGCTGCATTGACGGTCAATGCATAGGTTCTGGCCCCCGTATAGGGACCCGATGCCGTCGCGCTGTCGGTTGCGGTAACGGTGAAATTGTACGTTCCTCCCCCCGTTGGCGTGCCCGAGATCGAGCCGCCCGGATCCAGCACCAGGCCGGGCGGCAGCGAGCCGGCCGTCACAGCGAAGTTTACCGGAGCCAAGCCGCCGGTATTGGTCAATGTCGCGCTGTAAGCCGTGCCGATACCGGCATGCGACAGCGTCGAGGGGTTGATGGTGATCGTCGGCGCACCAACCGTTATGCTGACCGAGGCGGTGCCGGTAAAGGCGCCAAGCCCCGAGGAACTATCGATGGCAGTGATCGTCACCGTGGCATTGCCCGATGTCGTCGGCGTGCCGGAGATCACGCCCGCGCTGCTGATCGACAGGCCGGCAGGTAGGCCGCTGGCCGAGAAATTGGAATAGGGACCGGCGCCACCGATGACGCTGACACTTACCCCACCGCTATTATAGACATCGCCAACCGTACCGGTGGAGGCGGGCAGCGTAAACGAGAAGGCAGGGTCGTTCACCGGCACCGTGACCGTGACGGGGCTCGAGGTGCCGCCCTGGTTGGTCGCTGTGAACGTGAAGCTGTCATCGCCACGGAAGCCAACCGGTGGCGTGTAGGTCACCAGGCCCGCGCTGTCGATGCTCACCGAACCGCCATTCGCGGACGTCGCGGAACCGACCGCATAGTCCGTGGGATTGTTGGTGGCCTGTCCCGCAAGGCTGAATGTCGTGGGGGAGGCAGAGCCGGCATTGTAGGCCGACGGCATGGCGGTGAACGCGGTCACGACAGGTACCGGCGGCAGCGACACTGTCAGCGTTGCCGAGGCGTTCGTGGTATAGGGCCCCGCTCCCGATGAATTATCGGTGATGCTGAAGGTCACCGTGAATACGCCGTCGGCTGCCGGCGTGCCAGTCAGCACCCCACCGCTGTAGCCCATGCCTGAGGGGAGACCGCTTAAGCTGTTAACCGTATAGGAGGGTCTCCCACCCGAGATCGTCGCGGAGGCCGCACCTGTGTTGTAGGCCGTGCCGACGATTGCCGTGGTAGACGGCAACGAGACCGAAAACGTCGGATTGCCAATCGTCAAAGTAACGGTGGCCGCGCTTGACGTGCCGCCGAGATTGGTCGCCGTATAGGTGAAGCTATCATTTGCATTGCGATAGCCGACCGGCGGCGTGTAGGCGACATCACCACTGCTGTTGACGCTGACCGAGCCCCCCTGGGCCGTCGTTGCGGAGCCGACAGCATAGCTGGTCGGATTGTTGCTGGCCATGCTGGACAGGCTGAACGACGAACTCGTGTTGGCGCCGTCATTATAGGGGACGATCGCACCATAGGTGAAGCTCGTGGCCACCGGTGCGGCGACATAGGTGAACTGATCGGCCGCACTTGTCGCGCTCATGCCGCCCACCGTCGTAACGCGAACGTCTACCGTGCCTGCCGTGGCCGCTGGTGAGGTCGCCGTGATCTGCGTGGCGCTATTGACCGTATAGCCCGTCGCAGCCGTTCCCCCGAACGTCACCTCCGTCGCTCCCGAGAGGTTCGTTCCCGTAATCACGACCGCTCTTCCACCGGCCATCGCACCCGACGTCGGAGAAACGGACGTTACCGTTGGCGCAGCGATATACGTAAATTGGTCGGCCGCACTCGTCGCGCTCGTGCCCCCCGCCGTTGTGACGCGGATGTCCACCGTACCGGAGCCGGTGGGCGCTGTCGCCGTGATCGTCGTACCATTGACAACCGTAAAGCCCGTCGCAGCCGTTCCCCCGAACGTCACCGCCGCCACACCGCTGAAATTGGTGCCCGTGATCACAACTGTCGTGCCACCGCTCATCGGACCCGATGTCGGCGAAACCGACGTCACCGTCGGCGTGGGGATATAGGTAAACTGGTCGGCCGCACTCGTCGCGCTCGTGCCCCCCACAGCCGTGACGCGGATGTCCACCGTACCGGAGCCGGCCGGAGCCGTCGCCGTGATCGTTGTGCCACTGACAACCGTAAAGCTCGTCGCAGCCGTTCCTCCGAACGTGACCGCCATCGTACCGCTGAATTTGGTTCCTGTGATCACAACTGTCGTGCCACCGCTCGACGGGCCCGATGTCGGCGAAACCGACGTCACCGTAGGCGCGGAAATATAGGTGAACTGGTCGCCGGCACTCGTCGCGCTCGTGCCCCCCACCGTCGTCACGGTTATATCGTATGTGCCCGCCGAATTTGCCGGTGATGTCGCCGTGATCTGCGTGTTGCTGTTGATCGTATAGCTCGCGTTCGTCGCACCGAACTTCACCGCTCCGGTGGGATTGGCAGCCGAAAACCCGCTGCCCGTAATGATCACGGTCGTACCACCACTCGTTGGACCAGCCGTCGGAGAAACAGACGTCACCGTCGGTGCAGAAACATAGGTGTATTGGTCCGACGCGCTTGTGGCGCTCGTACCGCCCGGCGTCGTTACGGTGATGTCATACGTGCCAGCTGAGTTCGCCGGCGCCGTCGCTGTGATTTGCGTGTTGCTATTGATCGTATAGGTCGCGTTCGTCGCACCGAACTTCACCGCCCCGGTCGGATTGGCAGCAGAAAACCCGCTGCCCGTAATGGTCACCGTTGTACCACCGCTCGTCGGACCAGCCGTTGGAGAAACAGACGTCACCGTCGGCGCGGACACAAACGAGAATCGGTCAGCAGAGCTGGTCGCACTCGTTCCGCTTGACGTCATGACGGTAACGTCCACCGTCCCGGCTGCGTGAGCTGGCGCCGTCGCGGTGATCTGCGTTGAACTGTTGATGGTAAAACCCGTCGCGGCAGTTGCGCCAAACGATACGGCCGTAGCACCAGTGAAGTTGGTGCCCGTAATCACGACACTCGTGCCACCCGCCGTCGGACCTGAACTCGGCGAAAGTGCCGTAACGGTTGGCGCGGGTACAAAGTTAAAATTGATCGTTGCCAAGGTATCCGCGAGAAAGCTCGCATTGCCGGTATACATGTAACCGGAAAAGGTGTCTGGACCAGACGGGGCAGTCAGCAGCTTTATCTGGAGGGCCGCGGTATTGACGTCGAACGTAAACTCATAGTTTCCGCCATTGCTGCCAGTTCTCTGCTCAGCCACGGGAATTCCGGCATCATTCGCGCCAAGTCCGTATCCGAACTGGATATCCGTCGTCGGCGAATCGTAGAAGCTGCCGTAGGTGTTATCCGGTCCTATCAGCTCGCAAGAACTCGTACTGATCGTTTTTGTCTGGCCGACGGTGGTAAAGTTAACGTTCCACGTGCATGCCGCGTGCGCGGCCAGAGTGCTTGCCAACCAAAGCGATATTGCGATCACACTGGTGCGAACCACCTGGAAAAGCGCGGGCGATATGCGCTGAAGCGCCAATGCACCACGAACAAGGCTTACATAGCCGCGCGTGAAGATCGCGCCGAGGCCTCCCCAGGCCCCAGTACCCCATGCCCGCATCGAAACAATCCCCCGCGACGGCATCCCGCCATCGACAATCAATACATCACGTCAATAGACACGCACATTTCCCGGATTCCGGGGAAATATCCAGCCATAGTTGCATTTCTCATGCTCGACACGTACTTGCGCCCCACACTGTGTCCGAAAAGCATCACAATCCGAACAACGACTGTTTTGGGTGGCGCATTTCAGCACAGTCCAAATGGCCTGCCACTGAACTTCAACCCCAGAGTTTCACGCACCGTCTCGATCAAGCCCTTGTCCTTGCCAAGCACGATTCCCCCCTTCCCGTCTGGGCGATAGGAGAAGCACTCGATCCCGTTAACGATATCGGGATAGGTCAGCACGCAGTCGCGGTCAGCGAAGATGAATACTAGACGAGCCGATGTCGTTCTGGCTGCTTCGGACTATCGGCTTCAACCCGGCCCATTGGTTTGAGTGCCAAGCAAGTGAACCATTCTCAAGAAATGGGCAGCCAAATCTCTGAAACTTTTGGCTGCGCGAACTGCCAAGCTGAGACGGCGAAGCGACTCAGCAGAAAGCAGGGCCATATCGGGATGGAAATTAAGCGTCTCTGTTGTCTGACACTGATCCTGCGACAAGGCGGGAATATCCGGGAAAATCCGGGAACTGGTGAAAAAGGCCGGAAGCTCAGGGGTTTCAGAGAGCGCGAGGCGAAAAAGCGCGCAGACCTTTTTGACAGCGGGTCGGCGGGAAAACGCCGAGGCCGCGCCCAGTATCGGCAAAAACGGCTGAGGCTTCAAGACGGCGCCCAAAAAACCGTTAAAGGCCTTTAAGGCTCCTTCAAAGCATTGAAAAATATAGACGGTACCGGCCCAAGCCGGTGCGCCTGGTATCGGCGAGCGCCGCTCCGAAATCACCGGAAATCCAATTTAAGGTTCCTCCATCGCGGGAACCTTGCCCGCCAGAGCATAGCAACTTGCTGAAAACATTGGGGGAACCTCGAAAATTGCGCCCCGATCAGTGGCGTTTAAGGTTCCTCCTCGCCATCCGGCTTAAAGGCGATTTCCAATCAGGTGTTCGAAACGCATTTGAGCGCGAATTATCCGTTTGCGTGCAACTGGGCCGGCTTTATAACCGTAGCGGGCTTGAACACCCTGACTTCACATAGGCGCGCCGCCGCAGCGGTGGCCGAACACATGCGCAGCTTGGCGGCTGGCGCATTCGCCGTGGCCTTTCGGCCGGGGGCGATGTGCCATGTCCAAGCTCCGGCTAAAAGCGCATCGGCGTGTCTGTGAAGCGCGTGTTCAACCCCCGGCTCCGGCGCCGATCGCCGGTAACGCGACGGCCGGCATTTACCATCATTGCACTTGCAGCAGGGATTGTTTGTGCGGCCGCCGCTCAACCAGTAGCTTTGCGGCTGTGTTGGTGTGCGCGTATTGGGGTTGTGCTTTGATTTAATGCAGATGGGGCGTCTATCTCGGGGCTGAGGAATTGAGAGTTTCTCTACCGGGTTCGAACAACATCTTGGTGAGGAGTACCTGGAATGCGTTTCCGGGCGCCTTCGACCCTACATCCATTTTTCGCTGTTCGTCGTTTATCTCGACGATCATGAGCCCACGACTTTGCTCGACCCCGGCTCCGATTTCGAGATCCGCTCCTTGAAGCGATCGCGCAGAACTGGCAGCAGCGCCGTGACAACCGCCTTGTCGCGGATATCGGCCACCATCCCCAGCAGCTCGTTGTAGAGTTCACCCGCATCCGCAGTCACGGCGCGTGGTGGCGGCGTCCGCTTGCACTCGATGTAGACGGCCTGGACCGTGTCGTGAAGCTGCTGCAACAGGACGATATCGACGCCAGTGTGTGGCGCCGGAGCCTTTGCTGGATCGTCGAACATGTCGCCTCGCCCGGTAACGAGCCAACTGATGTTCACCCCGAACACTTCGCGGTAAGCCGCAAGAACTGACGCGTCCGGCGTGCGCTCCCCGCGCTCGTAATAGGCCAATGCCGCCTTACTGATCCCCAGACGGCCGGCAAAAGCCTCCCTATCGTCGATCCCGAAGTGCGCCCGCACATCACGTATGCGCCGGCCAAGCGGCGTCTTTGCCTCATTCTCAGGTCTAGCCAAAACTCTAATTAAACTATGATTGGTGTTTACAAAGAACCAATTGTAGCTTAATCCTTTCTGTGTTCGCAGATTTCAACACCCCAAAAAAGGAGGCCTGCCAGGGCCTCCCTTCCGGAAGGATCATTTTATGCACCGTGCCGCAGAGACCGGCAAGCTCGACCGAGCAGAGCAGCGCAGGCGGAAAGAGGTTGGCCGTATTCGCGACCTCATGACGCAAAAGGGTCTGACCCTCACCAAGATCGACGAGGACTACAAGCTGCCACGCGGGACCGCAGGCAATGCGGTCCACGAACCTCATCTGGCCGGCGAGCGCGCCATCGCCGCCGCCCTCGGCACCCGCCCTCATCTCCTCTGGTTCTCCCGCTATCACGCGGACGGCCAGCGCAAGTGCCCGCAGCCGGCCGAGAACTACCGGTATGCGCGCCGCTCGACGACGGAGGCCGCGTGATGCGTGGCGCCGACAAGAACGCTGCTCTGGCCTTGTGCGGAATGCGCCGCTGGATCCCTGTTGATCCCGGCCGTCAGACCCGCTCTGCCGACGCCACATCCGAACAATCGCGGATGGCGGCTCCCGCCGATAGGGCGAAACGTACAGCCAAAATCGACATCATTCCTTTTGTGCCATCGCATTCGGCTTTCTGCCGGAAAGCGCAAGCGCTGCTGTTTTGCGGCGTGCCCTTCGCCTCTCTGGCTGCGGTGCTTGCGATCGTCTTCGGGAGGCTGTTTTGAAAACAGCACTCTTGGCAGCGCCCGCACACGGCGATGCCGCCCTTCGGAAACTCATCGAAGCTGCAGGCGATGACGCAAGCCCCACGGCTCTGCTCAATATTGCGCTTGAGAGCCTTTCCCACAAAAGCGACGAGAAGATTGCAACGCAGTTGCTCTTCTCAATCCTACTTCACGAGGAACTTGCGGAGGCGCTCAATGGCGGCCTCTAATTGCGCACCGCGAAGCATGACGTCGTCTGCATGCCGCCCTTCCTGCAGGCGCGCGATCAGACTTTCGGGCGTCACGCCTTTCCCTTCGGCAAAAAGCTCCATCACCGCCTCGGCAACTGGATGCCGCCAAAAGGTCGGGTCGCCTTTCATCAATTCTGCGGTGTCTCGCAGGAACTCTTCTGCAGATTTTCTCGCCATTTCAATCGTCTCCAAGTGCTCAGTTCGCGTGGGGATGACAGGCGCGAGGCCGGGTTGCCGCCCCGCCTCGCGCCGCCAGCTTGTCATGAGTCGTGCGACACAACCAATGGGAGTTTTTGTTTTGCGTAATCCCTACTCACAGGACGAGCGGCTGGCCGTGATGGTCAGCGCGGCTTTTCGCGCCAGCCGTTCGCACTTTAACCACCTGCCGATCCGCTTCCTGATCGACCCGCCCCGCGAGTTGTTCGATGCCAAGCTCGCCCGGCAGATCACCATCCACATCCTGAATGTCGAATTCGGCATTCCGCGCAGGCGGCTGACCAAGCTGCTGTGCGTTGGCCGCGCCATGGTTCTGCAGTCGATCCGCACCGTCGAGCAGCGCCGTTACGAGCCGGTTTTTGAGCGTGCTTACGAGCGGATTTCCGCTCGGGCCAAGGACAATTTCATGACGGCACTCGCCGAAGATGCAGAGGCGGCATAAACATGGCCGAATTCCTTCGCCTGAACCTCTCCGAAATCGACGCTGGCGACCGCCTGCGCTCGACCGACGCCACCAAGGTCGAGGCTCGCGCCGCGTCCATGGCCGAACACGGACAGATAACGCCAATTTCCGTCCGGCGCGCGCCTGCCAAGAACAAGGGCGCAACCCCCTTCATTCTCGTTGCCGGTGGCTACCGTTTCGCGGCGGCAACGATGCTCGGATGGGACGAAATTGACGCGGTTGTCGTCAAGGCCGATGCCGCCGACGCGCAGATGATCGAGATCGTCGAAAACTTGCACGGCATTGACCTGACACCGATAGAGCGCGCGGTGTTTGTGCTGAAGTATCGCGAGCTTTGGGAAGCGAAGCACGGCAAGATCGAGCGCGGCGGGAACCAGAAATCAAAGGGGCACGATGCACCTTTGAAACTGGCGAATGGGCGCGAGCTGTCGAGCGATATTCAGGAACGGCTTGGCCTCGGCCCTGACACGTATAAGCGCGCCGTCCGTATCGGCCAGAACCTGCACCCTACGCTTCGCGCCGCCGTGCGGGGCACCGAAGCAGAGACCGACCAATCCAAGCTTCTGAAGCTCGCGAAGCTCTCCGCCGACGACCAGCTGCGCGTCGCCGCATCGCTGAAAGAAAAGCCCGACCTGAAGCTGGCCCTGTCCTGGTTGAAACCGGAGAAGCCGAAGGCCGACCCGCAGGCCGTTTTGTTGAAGAAGCTGCTCGCCGCCTGGGAAAATGCCAGCGAGGAAACCCGCCAGGAATTCCTTGTCCAGATCGGCGCCGAGCCGGATGGCACGCTCGGCGAGATGATGGCCGACATCAAGCGCGAGGCGAAAGCGGCATGAGCAAGCCCGACCCCGCCCAGCCAGATTTCTTCGCCGCGCCGGTCTACCCGACGCGCTCGCCCGTCGAGCGCATCGACCTCGACGCCTTCCGCCGCTTTCTGAAGCGCGAGATGGGTCGCGCGATCCGCGAATGCCCCTATGACCGCCAGACGATCGCGGCACGGATGGCAGGCTATCTCGGCCTTCCCTCCATCTCCAAGGCCTCGCTCGATGCCTATACGGCCGAGAGCAAGGAAGGGCACGATGTCAGCCTCGTCCGCTTCAAGGCTTTCGTGCGCGCCACCGGCGCCCTCTGGCTTTGGGACACCGTCGTATCAGAGGACGGCCTACTCCTCCTGCAGGGAGATGAGGCGCGGCTCGCCGAGATCGCGCGCCTTCGGCAGGAACAGCGAGCCGTTGCTCTGCAAATCCGCAAACTGACGGCCACGCCCGTCCGCATCCGTCGGGGGGAAGGCTGATGGCCGGCAAGATCTCGATCATCGGCCAGATCGCCGAAATCGACCGTGAAATCGCCGAGCGCGAAAAGCTCTACCCGCGCCTCGTCCGTGAAGGACGGATGCCGGAAGAAAAGCGCGTGATGCTGATGGACCGGATTTTTGCGATCCGCGCCACGCTGAATTTCTGCCGCGAAAACGAAACCGACATTCGCGCCTGGATGGCCGAGAAGAAGGCCGGCCGAGCATGAAGGAATGGTACACCCTCACGGACCTCGCTGCAGCACAGCTGCCCGGCTATCCCTCGACGGCCAAGGGCTTCGACAAGGTGGTGCTGCGCGAAGGCTGGCGCATGAACCCGGCCCGGTTCCGGAAGCAATCCGGCCGCGAGGGCGGCGGCGGTTTCGAATATCACTATGGCCTGCTGTCCGACACTGCGCGCGCCAAGCTCGCCTTTGTGGAAGCCGCCCCCGCGATCCCCGAAAAGGCGGCTTCAAACCTCCTTTGGAGGCGGTTCGAAGCCCTGACCGACGATCAGCGCAAGGTCTGCCAGCAGCGGTTCGACGTTGTCACGACGTGGCACGAGATGCGCTCGGCCGGCGTGAGCGCGGCGCAGGCGACCCGCTACGTCGAGACGAAAT
Organism: Shinella sp. M31; assembly: GCF_049199205.1. NCBI lineage: Bacteria > Pseudomonadati > Pseudomonadota > Alphaproteobacteria > Hyphomicrobiales > Rhizobiaceae > Shinella > Shinella sp. M31. The sequence continues at coordinate 57,056 of NZ_JBLZPH010000075.1, forward strand.
TCGAGATCGATCGCGCCACGTTGTATCGCTGGGCGGGCAAGGTCGAGGGCAAGGCCCGGCATGACTGGCTTGCCGCGCTGGCTCCGGATGTCCCGACCGCGAACGGCGAGATCAGCGAACTGGCCGACTGCCACCCCGACGCGTGGGACGTGCTCGCCTCCGATTACCTGCGCCCCGAAGGCCCGAAATTCTCGTCCTGCTATCGCCGCATGAAGGAAGTCGCCAAGCGAAAGGGATGGGCACCGATCCCGGCCGAGCGCACCCTGCGCCGCCACATGGGCATCAAGGTGCCGCGCGCCGTGCAGATCCTCGCACGCAAGGGCAAGGAAGAGGCCATGAAGCTGCTGCCGGCGCAGCAGCGTTCCGTCGCGCACCTGGTCGCGATGCAATATGCCAACACGGACGGGCACAAGCTCGACCTGCACGTCCAGTTGCCGGGCCGTGACAAGCCGACCCGCGTCTACCTGATGGCCATTCAAGATCTCTATTCGCGGAAGATCCTCTCCTGGGTACTTGCCGAGGCGGAGACATGGGAGGCCGTGCGCACCATCATCGGCCGCATGGTCGAGGAGCACGGCATTCCCGAGCGCCTTTACATGGACAACGGCAAGGCCTTCGCCTCGAAGAAGATCTCCGGCGGCGCGAAACGGCGCAACCGCTTCAAGATTACCGAAGACGAAGTCGCCGGCCTCCTGAAAACCCTCGGGATCGACGGGCGCTTCGTGAAGCCGTATTCCGGCCAGTCCAAGCCGATCGAGCGCGGATGGGGCGACCTCGCCGAAGAGATATCCAAGCACCCCGACATGGCGGGCGCCTATACCGGCCGCAGCACCGAGCACAAGCCGGAGAACTATGGCAAATGGGCCGTGCCGATCGAGCAGCTGGAAAAGCATGTTGCTGCCCGCGTCATCGAGCACAACGCCCGCGAGGGCCGCAAGACCGAGACGGCCAAGGGCCGCAGCTTCGACGCCACCTTCGCCGCCAGCATGGCGGATCCCATCAACCTGCCGCGTTTCGCAAGCCCGATGCAGCGATCGCTCTGGATGCTGACCGCCGAAACCGTCACGGCTCGCAAGCCCGATGGCGCCATCCACCTTTTCGGCAACCGCTACTGGTCGCGTGAACTCAACCAGTGGATCGGCAAGAAGCTGACCGCCCGCTTTGACCCTTCCAACCTCCACGGCGACGTGAAGGTCTATGACCCGCAGGGCCGGCTGATCTGCGACGCGACGTGCATCGACAACAGCGGTTTCGACTGCCAGTCGGCCGCCCGCGATACCGCCCGCGCCAAGAGCGATTTCGCCAAGTCCCTCAAGGTTCAGAAGGAAGCCGCCCGCCGCCTCAACGACGTGCAGCTCAAGGAGCTGATGGGGCGCGGCGAGACCACACCGCCGAGGACGGTTCGCCCGAAAGTCACGCGCCTTATCACCCGTCAGCAGGCCGCACCGGCGCCGACCGTCGAAGAGATCGACGCCCACCAATATGCAGACAATTTCAGCCGGGGCCTTGCGCTTCTGGCGGGCGGCGATGCCGCCATCCTCCCATTCCCGAAAGGGGATCGACCGGGAAAGTAATCCGTCCGGTCACCGCATGAGCCGAGAAGTATTGAGTTCGGTTCCCCAAAAAAATGCGGGCCACAAGACCCGCACCAATGAAACCAAAGGAACCCTAGATGAAAAAGCCGATCAACACAATTCCGGAATGGAATTTCCCGACGCCCACTCCGGCGTTCGTCGAAAAGCACGGCCCGGCCGAAGTCGAGCGCTGGCGCAAGCTGCTTGCCCGCGCAATCGACGTTGCACGCGAGCATGCCTGGACAAAGGCCGAGGTCGCCCGCCGCACGGGCGTTCCGGAGGGCACCTTCAACCCCTGGACAAACGGGAACTATCCCGGCCTCCTGGCCAACGTGAACGACAGCGTCAGCAACTGGCTCGACGCCCTGGAGGAAAGCGTCAGCATCGCGACGCGGCTCCCCGCATCGCCGAAGTTCATCCGCACGGCGACCGGCTCGGAGATTTTTAACGTCCTACTCTATTCGCAGATTACGGCGGGCTTCACGATGGTGGTTTTGCCCTCCGGATCCGGGAAGACGACGGCAGCACGCCACTTCATTCGCACCCGTCCGCATTGCTGGATGGCGACGGTAAGCCCGCACACGAAGACAGTTCACGGCGTGCTGGTTGAACTGGCGACCGAACTCGACGTTCATGAGCACAACCCCGCCAGGCTGGTGCGCGCGATCGGCAAGCGCCTGCAGCGTATCGGCGAGGGCACCCTCCTCATCATAGATGAAGCGCAGAACCTTGTGCCCGAAGCCATCAACCAGCTCCGCCATTTCGTCGACAATTATGACTGCGGCGTCACGCTGATCGGTAATGAGGACACCGGTGTCGCCTACTTAAAAGATCGGGGCTCCATCGCGAGCCGCGCCCAGGTGCTGACGCGTTTCGATCAGCGCCTGGATACGGAACGCGATCCGGTCGCCGATGCGAAGATGCTGATCGAAGCATGGAACATCGACGCACCCGACTGTGTGAAGTTCCTCCTTGGCATTGCCAGCAAGCCCGGCGCGCTTCGAAACATCGACCGCACTGTCCGCGCCGCCGCCATGCAGGCGCTTGGGGCTGGCGAGGACATTTCCCTGAAATACCTGACCGCCGCGTGGCGCAACCGCGACATGGGGGTGCTTGCATGAAGCCCCTCCTCCGCGACACGACATTGAGCAACACCATCCTTGACGTGGTGAAGCTCGTGCTTCCTTTCACGGCGTCCGGCACGACCATGCCCGCGTCCGACGCCCAGGACGTCGTCATCAAGCTGTCCGCAGCGCTGAAGCTTGCCACGCTGATCGAGCAGGAGCTTTCCATTCACCGCTTCAACGAGCCCGGCCTGTCCTATCGTACCGCCGCGCTCGTCGAGGAGACCGTGACCGCCACCGTGATTGAGGTGGATTTCGGCGGAGGTGGACAGAAATGAACGGTGACTTCGCCCTGACCGATCATATGGCGGAGCTGAAGAGGGCCGTTTCGAAGGCCCTCAACCAAAGCTCCATATCCGGCCGCGCCGTGCCCTTCGGCGAGGCCGAAATCATCACCGGCAAGATCAACACCGCCGTCGCCCTCGCCCGCGAGCTGGAAGAGGAAAACCGCATTCTTGAACATCGCATTCGAGCCCTGCGCGACGCCGAGCAGAACCGCACGGCCGACGCGCCGCGCAATGCGGCTTTCCTCAAGCGCCCTTCAATCAAACAGAAATAAGGACAATAGAGATGGACACAGTCATCACCGCAGAAAACTCCACCACACCGCGCCAGGTCGAAATCGACGGCGCTGTCTACATCGAGGACGTACGCGGCCGCTTCGTTCCGGAAGCAATGTACCGAACGGTAGAAATGGCACCGGCCGTCATCGAGTTTCAGGGGCGCCCCGGCATGATGGATGCCACCGGCAAATGGGTGCCGCTCGCCCTGGTCAAGCCGGCGAACGTTCTTGAAGATGAGATCGTCCGCAAGTGCATCGCCTTCGCCCTCGACGCTAGCGCCTCGCTTTCCCGCCTGCTCGGCCATACCAAGTTTGATCTTGGTTCCTACGACGCGCTCCTGGAGCAGGAGTACGGCGTCACCAAGCGCGGCGAGAAAGGCAACGCGACCTATTACACCTATGATGGCCTGTACAAGGTTCAGGTGCAGGTCGCGACCTTGATCGCGTTCGGGAATGAACTGCACGCTGCCAAGAGCCTCGTGGACGAATGCATCAACGACTGGTCGGCTGACAGCCGCGTAGAGCTTCAGGCGCTGGTCACCAAAGCCTTCAACGTCGACCAGGAAGGCACGCTCAACCGGTCGGAAATCTACCGCCTGCTCCGGTTCGAAGTCGCCGACCCGCGCTGGAAGCGAGCGATGGACGCGATCCGCGATGCCATGCGCCCGATCGGTTCGAAAGAGTACATCCGCTTTTCCCGGCGACCGGACGTCAAGGCGAAGTGGGAGCCGATCTCCCTTGATTTCGCTCGGGCGTGAGGGCGGGCCGATGACGAAACACTCCTTCACCTTCGACGTGACCCGCCGCATCACAGTCGCCCTCGACGACACGAAGTTCACCACGGAAATCATGGAGGACTTCAATAGCTGCATCACCGATTTCGGCACCGACGAAGATGCGTATCGCACCCATGCGGAATACATCGCCGGCCGCGCCATCGACGGAGAGGACTTTGATCCGCGCGAGTTTCGCGAAGGCTACGGCGTCGTCCGTGAGGCCGGCATTACGGTTGTCATTCAGGACGGCATAGAGTTCAGCGAGATCGCGGAGGAAACGACGTGACCCGCGCCCTCGCTATCGTCCGCGCTGATAAGCTGCGCGCGCAGATCCGGTGCCCGGTCTGCGGCGCCGCCCGCACCGACGCGATCGGCAAGTCGGGTACGCCCGCCATGTACTGCGTTTACGTATGTTCGGCGGAGTTTCAGGTGGCCAATGCGGAGATTATCCCGTCCGTGGTCTGCCCGAACTCATCCTATGTCGCAGCCCGAACCCTCAACGAAGAAGCCCTCGCCGAGGTGCGGAAAGTTGCAGGTGCGGCATGAGGCATTTCCACGATGTCAGCGACATGACTGACGCACTTGCCGCCGAGGCCGAAAAGCTCGGCGGTGAGATCCAGCACCGCGACGACGGCGTCTTCCTCGTCGTCAAGACCGATTGCGAATGCGGCGCACTCCGTCTCCGACGTCAACCTGACCAATCTCGCCGGTACCATCTGGGAGAGCCTGTCATGACCCGGAAGCGGAAAAGCGTGACCGTTACCATGCGCATCAATCGAGACGGTTCCCACACCTACCAGTCGACCGGCGGTTTCGACCTCCGAAAACTCTTTCCCGAGTTGCGTAAGCCTGCAGGTGAACCATCGCAGAGCGCAGCCGACGCCACCCTGTCGCTTCTGGACTACCCGGCAGACAAGGAGGGCAACGCCGATGGCTGAAAACTCCGCAATCTCATGGTGCCGGCATACATGGAACCCGTGGATGGGCTGCACTAAAATCTCCCCTGCTTGCGACGGCTGCTATGCCGAGGCGCTGATCGACAAACGGCTTGGCAAAGCGCAGTGGGGCAACAACCCTCGCGTCCGCACCGGCAAGCACACATGGAACGATCCGTACCGCTGGCAGCGCCAGGCGGAGAAGGATGGCGATCGGCCATTCGTCTTCTGCGCCAGTCTCGCCGACATCTTCGACAACCAGGTGGACCCGCAGTGGCGCGCGGATGCCTTCGACGTGATGCGAAAGACGCCGAACCTTGTCTATCTTCTGCTGACCAAGCGCCCACAGAACATCGCCAAGCTTTCGGCCAGCGCTGGTGGCCTGCCGGCGAATGCAGCGATCGGCGCCACGGTCGAGGATCAGAAGCGAGCAGACATCAACGTCCCTGCGCTCATCGATGCCAGCCTTGACCTTTGGCAGGCCAAGACGCGCCCCTTGTTCAATTTCCTGTCTTGCGAACCCCTGCTCGGCCCGATCGACCTTACCGATTTTCCTTTTGATCCCTTCAGCAAGGGGAATGCCGGGTATCGGATTGATACATTGCGCGGCAAGGTATTCCTTCCTCTGGGGAGCAACGACCTCACGCCTGGGCACGTCGTAGGGGAGCGAGAGTATGTCGGGCTCTGCCACGGTATCCAGTGGGTTATTACTGGTGGCGAGACTGACCAGGGCGGGCACGCCGCCCGCCCCACGCATCCCGATTGGCTGAAGGGCCTACGCGACCAGTGCGCTGCTTCTCGCGTGCCCTTCCATCACAAGCAGAACGGCGAATATTTGCCGGAAGACTGGTTCGACAAGGACGGCTTCCAGTGGCAGGCCGGCACCGATTGCCCGAAGGTTCACCGCTTCAAGGACGGAACCGCCTGCATCCGCGTCGGCAAGAAGCAATCCGGCCGCAAGCTCGACGGCGTGGTCTATGACGCATTCCCAAAGATTTACCCCATCAGTGCTAAGGGGTGCGCCGAATGAAGCTCCCCATCACCAAAGACTGGCTCGAAAAGCGCGCTGCCGCCGAAGGCGACCTTGAGATCGGCGCCGGCCGTCGCCTCACGAAGACGCTGAACCTGACGCCCGACGAACTCGCAGACCTGGAGCGCCTGGTTAACCCTGATCGGGAAGCTATCCGCGCGCAGGCATTTGAAGAGGCTGCTCTAGTTGCCGAGGCTGAGCCAGAATTTGAGGAAGAACCCGGCCCGGAAGTCGTGAAGGCAATGCTGGCCATAGGGCCAATTAAGAACGCCCGTACGGCTTGCTCCGTCACGAAGGCGAGCATCGCCAAGGCTATCCGTGCGCTAGCGACCACCACACCAGCAAACGGGGGCACGGTATGACCTCCTCCATCGCCGCCATTCACGTTGCCCGCAAGCAGCTCGACCTGGACGATGACGTCTATCGCGCCAAGCTGGTCGCCATCACGGGCAAGGCCTCGACCAAGGATATGACCGAGGGCGAACGCCTGCGGGTACTCGACGCTTTCCGCAAGGCTGGCTTTCAGCCGGCACCGGGCCGTAAGGTCGCCGGCCGGCGCAAGCTTGATGGCAAGTATGCCAAGAAGCTTCAGGCGCTCTGGATCGCTGCCTACAATCTCGGCGTCACGGACGATCGCGACGACAAGGCTATGCTGGCCTTCGTAAAGCGCCAGACCAGCCTCGACGACACGCGCTTCCTGCATCATGCCGATGACGCCCGCGCGGCGATCGACGGGCTGAAGGGCTGGCTGAAGCGCGCGGCCGGCGTGGGTTTCGGGAACACCAACGGCCAGGACTGGCTTGCCGCCGATGGCGCCAAGATCGCCTGGGCGCAATGGCGGCTCCTCAACACCGGTGCCGACCTGATCGTCCGCAAGGGTTTTGACGCTGCGGTCTACGAAATGATCGGCTCCCGCCGCGTCCACCTGGGCGAGGTCAAGGGTGCCGAGTGGCAGACCGTCATGAATGCCCTCGGCGAGCGTGTCCGCGCCCGAAAGGCAGGTGCGTGATGGTGGCCTATTCGTTCAAGTCGCTGTTCGTGCCGCAGATCGTTTCAGGCATGAAACGCCAGACCGTACGCGCCCAGCGCCCGCGCCATGCCCGCCCCGGCGAGGCCGTCCAGCTCTATCAGTCAATGCGGACGAAGAATTGCTCGAAGATCATCCTTGATCCCGTTTGCACCGCCGTCCTGCCGATCGAGATTTGCGTGTCGGAGACGCGCGGCATCCTCTGGATCTCGATCGACGGCGCGGATGTGGAGGACCCGGAAGCCTTCGCTGCAGCCGATGGTTTCCACCCGTCTCATTTCCTTGCGGCGCGGCCGGGCGCGACAGCTCTGGAGAACATGTCGCGCTTCTGGCTGGACAACCACAGCGCCGAGACGTTTGAGGGCGTCGTCATCAAATGGGAACCCGCCCCATGATCGAGCGCGCCGCCCCACTTCTGTTTGAAACAGAGACGTTGAAGGTTATTCGAGAGCAGCGTGAAGAGCTTTTGAACCGCCTTCGACGGGGCGGCGTCGATGCGCACACACGCGTCATGCGTGAGGAGCGACTGAAGATGCTCACGGCGCAGCAAATCGAGATAGAGGCCCGCCTGGGGCTTGGGGGGCGCAAATGACGGCGCCGAGGATCCCCGCACATATCGAACCTTACATGACCGTCCTGGGCGTCGAGGGCGGCATCGACTTCCTCCTCCAGTTTGGCGGCGGGTACGTCTACCTTTCCGAGCGCCCGCAGGACCGGTCCCCTGTCGTCGAACTGGTCGGAGCCGAGAAGGCAGCGGCGCTCGCAAAGCGCATCGGGACCGGTGGCCTGCGCGTTCCATTAGGAAAGCCCTTTATCGCGGCGTATCTTCGCGCTAACAATTGGTCGATCAATGCCATTGCGCGTCGTCTGCATGTCACCGACGTCACCGTCCGCAAATGGCTCAATGATGCCGAAGACCGGCAGCTCAAGCTCTCCCTTTAGTGACCACAAACCCTTGTGGCTGTTTTGACCAGCCGCGAGCCAGCAATGTCCCCAGGCAAGCCGCAAGTGATTGCGGCCATTTTTTCATCCGGGGATATGCATGGCCACGCTCGCATCGCGCATCGACGCATCCGTTCTTCAATCTCTCGCACCCAAGGTCTCCGGCAAGAAAGCAGCCTCGCAGGCAGTCGTCATCGCCGGTTTTGGGGCGATGCTTCCCAAGATGCTGCGCTACATCGACGTTACCACGCCGCTGCGGATCTCGCATTTTCTCGCCCAAACGGCACATGAGAGCGACGGTTTCTCGACCAGCGAGGAATATGCGTCGGGCGCGGCCTATGAGGGGCGTGCCGATCTCGGCAATACCGAGGCCGGCGACGGCAAGCGGTTCAAGGGGCGCGGCCCGATCCAGCTCACCGGCCGGAGCAACTATCGCCAGTTCACCGCCTGGATGCGTTCGATCCAGCCGGACTGCCCGGATTTTGAGCGCCGGCCCGAGCTGGTTGCGCAGTGGCCCTGGGCGGGCTGGGCGGCGGCGTTCTACTGGACGACGCGCAACATCAACAAGCTCGCCGACAATGACAACCTGGTCGCCGTGACGAAGGTGATCAACGGCGGGCGCAACGGGCTCGACGATCGGTCGCGCTACCTGTCGAAAGCCAAGGGCATCATCATGCCGCTGGCCGCCCTCGATGTCCCGGTCGATGACGAGTACCCGACGCTTCGGCGCGGATCGCAGGGCGAGTGGGTGGACCGTCTTCAGATCGCCCTCACGGCGACCGGCTTCTACATGCTGTCCATCGACGGCGATTTCGCAGGCGGCACGGAGGGCGCCGTCAAGCTCTTCCAGCGCTCGCGCGGGCTCCGCGTTGATGGCATCGCCGGTCCAAAGACCTTTGCCGCCCTGTCGGCCTATCTCCCCGAAACTGAAAACTAGGAGCCCGGCCATGTGGTCTCAGCTTATCGCGCAGGTTCTTCCTGCTCTTGTCGATGCCCTCACGCCCCTGCTGGTCGCCGTCCTGGTCGGCCTCATCTATCGATGGACCGGCATCCAGATCGAGCAGAAGCACATGCTTGCCCTGCAATCCGCGCTTCAGAACGGTGCGCGGCTGATGCTGAAGCCGAATGCTTCGATCGAGGAGGCGATCGCCTATGTGCAGGCATCCGTCCCCGATGCACTGGCCAAGTTCCGGGCGGGCGACCCGTCCCGTATCGCCGAGTTGCTTGCACCGCACATCGCCGTGTTGCCGAAACCGCGTCTGCCGATCGGCGATGGCGCCATGACACAGGTCGTGATCGACGGGGTGAAAAACCGCGCACGCGGCGCAACGCCAGGAGCCGTTGAATGACCTTTGATCTCGCCACCGCCGCGCCGATCGTCGCCTTCGTTCTGTCCGTCATCGCGCTCGGAACGCAGATCAAGTCTATCCTCTCGTCCGGCGAAAAGAAGCTGGAGGAGCGCGTCACCAAGCTGGAAACGAAACTCGTCGAGCACGACCGCCGCATCCAGACGCTCGAAAGTGACCTGAAGCATCTCCCCGACAGGGACACCACCCACCGCATCGAAATCACCATGGCGCAGATCATGGGGCGTCTCGACGCGCAGGATGCAACGCTCGCCGGCCGGTTCGAAGCCATGGACGAGCGCTTGAAACCCATCCAGGCGATCGGCGAGCGTCTCCAGGATGTGCTTGTTGACCAGGCTAGGAAGGTAGCATGACACTCGGCATCGACTACGCGAACATGCAGCGGGAGGAAGCCCGCCTCATCATCTTGAAGGAGCTTTCCATCCAGGCGAACGAAAGCCTGTCGTCGAGCATGATGGAACCCGCTCTCTTCAAGTTCGCCATTTATGAAGAGCGCCCGTGGATCCACCAGCAGCTCGACTACATGGCGAAGATGGGCGCCATCACCATCCTGGAAGCCGGGACGGTCAAGATCGCCAGCCTGACTCCAGCCGGCTGGAAGCACCTGCGCCGGCAGGAATTTATTGAGGGCATCAAACGCCCTTCCGTCTCCAAGGCGGGCGTCTGACATGGCGCGCGGGCGTGGCCGGCTGAACTCCATCCAGCTGCTTCCGAAGGAATGCAGCGATATCGTCATATGGGCGGCCGGCGAGCTTCAGGCGGCAAACCGTCCTCAGACGGACATCTACAAGGAGTTCGTCATCAAGCTTGAAGAGCGCCAGCGCGAAAGCCGAGGCGAGCTTGATATTCGCATTCCTTCCTTCTCATCCTTCAACCGGTATTCCATCGACCTTGACGCGACGACGCGCGAGATGAACGAAGCGCGCGAGATGGCGACGGCCGTGCTCGCGGGCCTCGACCACAACGACGGCGACGATATCACCAAGTTCGTCGGCGAGGCGATCAAGGCCGCTGTCATGGCGACCCTTCGCGCCCACAAGGGCAAGCTTGGACCTAAGCACCTCTTTGAACTGGCCAGCACCATGCGCATGATCGCGATGGCGCAGGCCACGTCCTCGACGCACCGGCAGAAGATCGAGGCGGAGCTGGCGGCGAAGACGAAGGAGGCCGTGCAGACCGTCGCCAAGGCCAAGGGCCTGTCGGGAGCCGCTGCCAACGAGATCCTCGATAAGATCCTCGGGGTTTCCAATTGAGCGGCCCTATCAGCCAGGAGCAGTGGGCCGAGGCACGGCGTCTATCGACAGACGCCGTGCTCGACCGCATCGAGCGGCGCAAGGCGCTGCTCGGCTACCAGCAGCGCACCGTCGCGCTTCTTGAGAGCGTTGCCGACTGCCCGGTGCTGTTCGTCGAGAAGTCGCGTCGTATTGGCCTGACCTGGGCGTGCGCGGCCTATGCCGTGCTGCGCGCTGCGCGCTCCAGAGAAGCGGGCGGCATGGACTTCATGTACATCTCCTATTCCCAGGAGATGACCCGCGAATTCATCGACGCCTGCGCCATGTGGGCGCGGCACTTCGCATCGGCGGCCGGCTTTGTCGACGAGTTCGTCTGGGACGACAGCGACAAGAACGGCGAGCGCTCCATCCAGGCGTTCCGCATCAAGTTCGCCTCCGGCTTCGAGATTGTCGGGCTTTCCTCCGCGCCGCGCACCCTGCGCGGCAAGCAGGGCGTCGTCATGATCGACGAGGCCGCGTTCGTCGATAGCCTTGAAGAGCTTTTGAAGGCGGCGCTCGCCTTCCTCATGTGGGGCGGCCAGGTCATCGTCTGCTCGACGCATGACGGCTTCGAAAACCACTTCAATGAACAGGTGCAGGACATCCTTGCCGGCAAGCAGGATTACAAGCATCTGCACATCGACTTCGACGAGGCGCTTCAGGACGGGCTCTATGAGCGCATCTGCCTTGTCACCGGCCAGCAATGGTCGCCCGAGGCGGAAGCCAAGTGGCGCGCGTCGATCATCAAGTTCTATGGGTCCGGCGCCGACGAGGAGCTGTTCTGCATCCCGTCCTCGTCGTCGGGCACCTACCTCTCGCGCGCGCTGATCGTCTCGCGCATGCACGAACATATCCCGCTCATCCCGTGGGTGGCGCCGGAAGGTTTCGTCGATTGGGACGCGCCGCTGCGCAAGGGGGAAATCGCCGACTTCTGCAACGAGAAGCTCCTGCCGCTCATCAAGACGATGGATCCGGCCTTACGCTCGGGCTTCGGTCAGGACTTCGGCCGCAGCGGCGACAGCTCCTTCATCCATCCGTTCCAGGTGCGGCCGAACCTGACCCTGTCGACGCCCTTCATGCTCGACCTGCGCAACATGCCATTCGAGAGCCAGAAGCAATTGATCTTCTGGCTTCGCAAGCATCTTCCGCGGTTCTTTCATGCCGCGTTCGACGCCACCGGCAACGGCGCGTCCCATGCCGAAGCCGCGCGCCAGGAGTGGGGGCCGAACTATGTGTCGGAGATCAAGCTCTCGCAGTCCTGGTACATCCTCAACATGCCGAAGCTGAAGGCGGCATTCGAGGACGGCGGCATCGAGCTTGCGAAACACGACAACGTCCTGGTCGACTATCGCCTGCTGAAAATGACGCGTGGCGTGGCCAAGATCCCGGACGACGCCCGCGCCATGGGCACCGACGGTTTCGAGCGGCACGGCGAAGCGGCCGTCACCGGCGCCCTGGTCATCTACGCCAGCGAACAGACGGGCGGCGAGATCGGCGGCGGCACCACCGGCAACGATCGGCCCAGCTCGACGGTCAACGAACAATTCCAGGGCGGCTTTGGCACGATCGACGGCCGGGCCGACCTCTCCGACTTCATGAGGATGTGACATGGCGAACCCTAGCACCATCGAAGTCGCGTCCGTCGCCTCCGATCCCTACGTCCCGCAGTATACCGGCGTCATGTCGCCGACCGACGAGGTGTTGGCGAGCCGTGGCGGCGTTGCCGGCCTGAAAGTCTATGACGAGATCCGCCGCGATCCCCACGCCTTCGCGATCCTCCAAAAGCTGAAGCTGGAAGTCATTTCGCGGGAATGGAAGGTCCTTCCGGCGTCCGATCGGCGCATCGACAAACGCGCGGCCGAGGATGTCGAGCGCCAGCTGAAGGCGATCGACTTCGACAAGCTGACGCGAGGGCTGCTCGGGGCAGTGTTGAAGGGCTTTTCGGTCGCCGAGATCCTCTGGTCCTCGACGTCGCTCGGCTGGCAGGCGTCCCAGGTGAAGGTGAAGAAGCAGCGACGGTTCCGCTTTGCCCTGGACGGATCGCTGCGCGTCCTCACGCGCAACAACACCATGGACGGCGAGCCGGTCCCGGATCGCAAGTTCATCGTGCACCGGCACTCGATCGACGATGACGACGACGATCCCTATGGCGTCGGCCTCGGTTCCGTCCTGTTCTGGCCCGCCTGGTTTAAGCGCCAGGTGCTCGCCAACTGGCTACGCGCCACCGAGAAGCATGCCTCGCCGACCACCGTTGCCAAATATCCGGGAGACTTCGACAAGGAGAAGGAGGCCAAGCTTGTCAGCGTGCTCCGGCAGATGGCCAACGACACCGGCGTGGCCGCACCCGATACCGTCACCTTCGAGCTTCTGGAGAGCAAGAACGGCGGCGGCGGTGACTTCATTGAGAAGCTCGCCCGATACCTCGACGAGCTGATGAGCGAAGCCGTGCTCGGCGAGACGTTGACCACGAACAGCGGCCAGCGCGGCGCCCGGTCCCTTGGCGAGATCCACAACGAGGTTCGCATCGCCATCGCCAAGGCGGCGTCCGACCTCGTCTGCGCAACGCTCAAGAACACGCTCGTCCGGTGGATTGTCGAGCTGAACCATCCCGGCGCCGGCATCCCCGAGGTCTATCGGGATTTCAGCGAGGCAGAAGACCTCAACGACAAGGTAGAGCGCGACAGCAAGATTGCCGCCATGGGCTACAAGCCTTCATCCGTCGACTACATCAACGAAACCTATGGCGGCGAGTGGGTGGAGAAGGCCGAGGTCAAACCCGAGGCCAAGCAGGAAGGACAGCCAGGCGCATTGCCGGCCGGCCTTGAATTCGCCGAGCCGGCGCCGGTGCGCAACGGCGAACGCGTTGTTAAGGAATTGTCCGGCCAGCTCGACGCGCTCGGTCAGCCGATCATCGACCGCATGGTGGATCAGATCCGGGCCGAGTTTCAGGAAGCGCGCGACTATGACGATCTTATCCGCCGGCTCGGCATGCTTTCCTCGTCGGTCGGCGTCGAGGATCTCGCCACGCTGATCGGCCAGGGCTCGCTGCTGGCGGCGCTGGAAGGCGTCGATAGCGATCATGGCTGACGGCATTCCCTTCCAGGAGGCGATCGACTTTCTCGCCGGCAAGGTCAACCTGCCGACAAAGCGCTGGGATGACCTCCAGCACGCCGGCCATGTGCGCGGCTTCGCGGTTGCCGGCGTCGTGCGCGACGACATGCTTGCCGACTTCCGGGCGGCGATCGAGAAGGCCCGGCGCGACGGAACCGGCTTCAACGAATTCCAGAAGGATTTTGACGCGATCGTCGAGCGCACCGGCTGGCAGTATTTCTCGCATGGCAAGACCGAGGAGGAACGCCGCGCCTGGCGCGCCCAGATCATCTACAACACGAACATGCGCACCAACTACATGGCCGGCCGCTGGTCGCAACTCACCGATCCCGACATCCTGCGGTACCGGCCGTATCTGCAATACATCCATTCGGGCTCGCAGCATCCGCGCAAGCTGCACCTGTCGTTCAACATGCAGGTCTGGGAAACCACCAATCCCATCTGGCGGGTGATCTATCCGCCGAACGGCTGGGGCTGCTTCTGCGACGTCGAGGCACTGTCGGAACGCGAGCTGCGTGCGCTCGGCAAGACCGGCCCGGACCCGACACCTGACCTTCAGCCGTATCAGGCGACGGACCCGAGGACGGGCCAGCCTGAAACCCGCTATCCCGGCATCGATCGCGGCTGGGCCTACAATGTCGGCGAGGAATGGCTTCACGGCATCGTGCCGCAGGAGCTGCGGAAGCCGCTGCCGGCCTTCGATCCCGAGCGCCGGCCGGCAGAAGACCTGCCGGCGCTGCCGTCGCCGACCGTGGTGTCTGAGGAGATGCTGGCGCCGGAAGGACTGACCGATGATGACTATGTCGGGCGCTTCCTGGACGAGTTCGGGTTTCGCGAAAAGGGCTATGGTTATTTCCGCGACCGCTCGGGCGGCATCGTCTCGATGTCGAAGGCGATGTTTGAGACGCGCGACGATGCCGGCAATGTCACAGGCTCGAAGAGCAACAAATATGAGCGCGGCCCCTACATGCCGTTGCTTGCCGCCACAATCCGCGATCCGGACGAAATCTGGGTGGACTGGGCGGCTGTCACCTCGGGCATCGTCCTGAAGCGGTCCTACATCCGCCGTTTCGTGCTGCCCGACAAGAAGGCGTTGTTCGTGCGCTTTGAATGGACTTCGAAGGGCTGGATCGCCATTACCGGTTTCCAGTCTGCCGACCGCTACGTCAGGAAATTCCGCACGGGCGCGATGCTATATCGGAGACAGGAAGAGGAATGAGAAGAGCGGCCCGTCCGGTCTGGGCCGCTCTGCTGTGCAGCTTAAGGATCGGGACCGGCCCGCACACCGCACTTAGCGCCCGCATGATAACCCGGAGACCGTTGGGATACAAGAATGACCGGAACCGCCATCACGCTCGACGACCAGGACGCGAATGACGCTCTGAGCCGGCTCTATGCCGCGACCGGTAACATCGAGCCTGCCCTGAAGAACATCGGCGAATACGAGGCCAAGGTGACGCGGGCGCGGTTCATCAGCCAGACTGATCCCGAGGGCAAGGCCTGGAAGACGCTCAATGAGCTATACGCCAAGACGAAGAAGGGACCCGGCATTCTGCGCGGCACCACGCGCGATCTGTCGTCGATCGTCTACCAGCTCGGCGCCGATAGCGTCGATATCGGCTCCGGCGCCATCCATGCGCGGATCCACAATCAGGGCGGCAAGATCGTGCCGAAGAATGCGGCGGCGCTCATCTTCTCCATGGGCGGCCAAACGTTCAAGGTGAAATCCGTGACCATTCCCAGGCGGCAGTTCGTCGGCTGGAACGAAACCAGCATCCAGGAGGTTAAGGCGATTATAGAGGATCATCTGGAGATGGCCGTTACGATGAAAACCGCTTCCGACTAGAAAAGGCCCACAAGCGCCTCTGGCGGCTTCGGTGCGTCGATGATAGCCTCCAGGCCACGAAACGCGCCCACGGGCTTTAAACCGGCTTCAATTTTGGAGCCAGCGCGCAGACCTCCCCCGCGATAGACACTCCATCCTCGATCGGCATTGACCACAAACCCTTGTGGCTGTTTTGCCCCTTTGCGCTCCGGCATGGTCCGGAGCATGAAACCGTTCGAAATCTTCCGCTCCGGCAACCACACCACCAGCAAGGGTGCAGCGCTCTCGTTCAGCGAAAGCGACCTCGCGGCCATTGCCTCCAGCTATGATCCGGCCAACTACGAGGCCCCGATCGTCGTCGGCCATCCGAAGACGAACGCGCCGGCCTTCGGCTGGGTGAAAAGCCTTGAAGTGAAAGGCGACCGCCTCGTTGCGGTCCCTGGCGAAGTCAACGACGAATTCTCCGAGATGGTCCGCGCCGGCTCCTTCAAGACCCGCAGCGTGGCGCTATATCGTCCCGACCAGCCCGGCAACCCGACGCCCGGCCAGTATCATCTTCGCCATGTCGGTTTCCTCGGCGCCGAGCCTCCGGCCGTGAAGGGCCTGAAGGCCGTCGAGTTTTCCGACGCCGAAGACGACACGATCGAGTTTTCCGGCCCGGATATCTGGAACTATGCCTGGGCGCTGGACGGCGCCGTGCGCATCTTCCGCAGGGTCCGTGAGTACTTCATCGCCAAGGATGGCCTGGAAGCGGCCGACGAGATCATACCGGAATACGAGATCAGCCAGATTTCGCAGCACGTCGCGGACACCCGCGCCGAGGCGCGCGCTTCCGACCGCGTCAACTTCTCCGAAACAGCCAAGGAAACCGAAACCATGAAGACCGCCGAACAGCGGCAGGCGGAGCTTGACGCCCGCGAAGCCGAGATCGTCGCACGCGAAACGAAGGTGAAGGCCGACGAAACGACCTTCGCCGAAACCGCGAGAAAGACCAGGGCCGAGGCCGATGCCGCCTTTGTCGCCGAGATCGTGACGCAGGGCCGTCTTCCGGTCGGTCTGCAGGCGAGCGCCACCGCGCTCTTCTCCGAACTCGACGACGCGGCCGAGCTGACCTTCTCCGAAGGCGACCAGGAGGTGAAGACGACGCCACGCGCCGCTCTGCGCGACCTCCTCGGCAAGCTTCCGGTTCCGGTCGCGACCGGCGAAGTGGCGACCGGCGATGGTCCGGATTTCTCCGACGCGAAGCACGTCCAGACCGCGATCGAAACCGAAATCCGCAAGGCGGCCGATAAGGGCGAGACGATCTCGCCCGCCGTTGCCGCCATGCGCCTGAAGGCCAACGGCTAAGGAGCCCCCATGAACCCGCATACCAAGACCTTCATCGCGTCGGGTGCCATCGGGCACCGCCGCCTCGTCAAGTTCACCGCCACGGACGGCGTCGTCGCCCTCGCGACCGCTGCCACCGATCTGATCGCAGGCGTGACCGACTTCCCGTCCGGCGCGACCGATGGTGGCCGGATCGACGTCATCCAGCTCGGCCCGGCCGAAGTGGTGGCTGGCGGCAACATCGGTGCCGGCGCGAGCTTCACGGCCGGCGCTGCCGGCGCTGCCGTCGCGGCGGCGCCCGCTGCCGGCGTCAACAACGTCCTGGGCGGGTTTACGGAGACGGCGGCTGCGGCCGGCGATTTCGTCCGCGTCTTCGTCCAGCGCGGCCACATCCAGGGCGCGGCATAAGCCGGCCTTCAAAACCCCTTTCAGGAGCCCTCAATGTCAGGTCAGCCCTTTCCCGTCGATCCGGTGCTTGTCGGTATCGTCGCGGCCTATTCCAACGCCACCTTGATTGCCGACCAGGTGCTGCCGCGCCTCAATCCGCTGCTTCCGCGTGAGGAGTTCAAGTGGTGGCGCTTCGACTTCGGTCAGTTCATCACGGTTCATGACACGAAGGTCGGCCGCAAGTCCGAGCCGAACACGGTCGAGTTCAACGCGACCGAGGTGCAGGACCGGACGGATGACTATGGTCTCGACGATGTCGTGCCCGTCGCTGACAGCCGGAACGCGCCGGCCGGCTACGATCCGCGCGCCTTCGCGGCGCAAAAGCTGATCGACCTTGTCCTGTTGGACCGCGAAGTCCGCGTTGCCAACAAGGTGTTCGCGTCGGGCACGTATGGCGCCGACAACAAGGAGACGCTCGCGGGCACCTCTCAGTGGTCCCACGCCGACAGCAAGCCAATCGTCGCAATCGCCGAGGCGGCAGACAGCATGATCATGCGGCCCCGCCACATGACGCTGGGTGCGGCCTCCTGGTTGGCACTGCGCACCAATGCCAGCGTCCTGCGCGCACTCACGCCCTCCGGTGCGGGCGACGGCTACGCCAACAAGCGCGCCGTGGCCGACCTCCTGGAACTGGAAGACATCTATGTCGGCGAAGGCTGGGTGAACATCGCCAAGCCGGGTCAGGCTGTCCAGCGCCAGCGTGCCTGGGGTGACAAGGCCCTGCTGCACGTCAAGGCACCGCTCGCCGACAGCATTTCCGCCACGCCCACCTTCGGCTGGACGGCACAGTTCGGCACCCGCGTTTCCGGCTCTATCCCGGAACCGAAGGTCGGCCTTCGTGGCTCCGACCGTGTCCGTTCCGGCGAGAGCGTCAAGGAAGTCATTTCCGCAGCCGAGCTTGGCTACCTCTTCGAAGACGTCGTCGCCTAGGCGGCTTCGTCTCTCCGCCATCCACCCGGTTCGCCGGGTGGGTTTTCCCAGCAACCGAAGGGACCTGAAATGCGTGTCTACGACTGCTTCTTCTACGTCTACCACCGCCTCGCCAACTGCATCGGCTACTGCCTCGCCCTGGTCGCGCCGCTCATTGTCGAGCCGGTGATGTCCTTCATCCGCGATGCCCCGGCCATCGCCGCCTATCTGTTTCGCCTGCCGGCCCAGCTGGTCGCCTTCCTGGTGATTTCGATCCTGAAGCCCGTCTACCGCGAAAGCTACGAGACCCACGGTCTCAGCCTCTCCAGCGCCCGCACCTGAGCGGCGCTGAGACATGAAGTCCGACCCGGCAACTTTAGCCGGGCGGATTTTCCGAAGGGAGCCGATGGCCGGCCTCCTTCGCAAGATCCGAAAGGAAGGTCCCATGGCAAAGCAGACCAAGAATTCCAGCGCGGCAGCTCCGGAAACGGGCGGGAAGCCGCAGGACGATGCGCCCGTGTCCGTCATCACGGACGCATCCGACCCCTCCGGTACGAACGGGCCGGAGGGGACCAATACCACCGCGAGCGAAAGCGGCGATGCTGCTGGCGAGGCTTCGGCCGAGCCGGTGAAACCGTTGGGCGACGCCCCGACCGAGGCCATCGCGGCCGAGGCGGCAACCCGGTCAAGTCCCAGCATGAACCCGGAAGTGGAAGCATCGGCTTCCGGGGACACAATTGAAGTTGCCTCCCAGGGCGATGCGCCCGTCGTCACCGGCGCGGCGGCCGGCGACGACGGCGCGCTTTCAAAGGCCCAGGCCAACGCGCTCATCAATCAGGTGCTTGGCCTGCCCGCGCCGACCGAGCGGCGGCACTTCGTCGCCTTCGGCCCTGTTCGGCTGAACAATGTGCGCGTTCGCCAGGGCGGCGACCTTTACCTGACGGAAAAGGAGCACGGCCCGCTGTGGGCCAAGAACCTCGTCGCGCGTTGGGAGCTTGGCCATGAATGATGAGGCATTCACCCCGCTGCCGGTGAACGGCTATCGCACGCAGAGCGCCTCCAACATCCAGCTCGTCAACATCAACAAGGACTTTGAGGAACGCGTGCTGCGGTTCTTCGACGCCCTTGCCGAAGACCCATCCGTCGACAAGCGCTGGCTGGCGATCGGCCGCACCGGCATCGAGCAGGGTTTCATGGCCGCGAACCGGGCGATCTTCAAGCCCGTACGCGTCAAGCTGCCTGACGTCGACGGGGAGTAAGTCCATGCGGTACGCCAGCCTCACCGACTTGATCGAGCGTGCCGGCGAGGATGAAATCCTCCAGGTAGCCGACCGTGACAATGATGGCACGCCCGATCCTGACGTCGTCGAGGCGGCGCTTGGCCATGCTGACAACGTCGCCAACGGTTACCTCAAGACCCGCTACCAGCTCCCGCTCGCAGCGGTGCCCGACCTGGTGCGCACCTGGTGCGTGGCGATCGCGCGCTACTACCTGCACCGCCACGCTCCGCCCGACTATGTGGTTCGTGATTGGAAGGCCGCCGAACAGGCGCTGAAGGACATGGCGCGCGGCCTGATCGACCTGCCGGTTGGCGAGGGCGAGCAGCCGCCAGCTTCGGGCGACACCGGCAACGTTCATGTCGTCGGCCCCGATCCAGTGTTCACCCGCGAAAATCTGGAGGAGTGGCTTTGATCCAGGCGATCATCGACCGCCTGAAGGCTGGCGCTCCAACGCTGGTCGCGGTGCTTCCCGCCGAGGATATCGACGCCTTGTCGAAGGGCACAGCGCCGAGGTCGGCGACGGCGTTCGTGCTGCCGTACCGCGAGCAGGCCGAGCCGAATGAGCAGATGTCCGGCGCATTTCGGCAGATCATCGCCGTCCAGTTCCTCGTCGCCTTCATCATTCGCCGCCACGACGACGCCCAGGGCGGCGCGAAGGTGGCGATCTTCGACACGGTCAAGGCCGAAATCGAACAGGCGCTCGCCGGCTGGTCATTCGTTCCGGAAGCCGAACCTTGCGAACTCGTCGCGGCGCAGGCCGCACCCCTTGGCAATGGCGTCACGGCCTATGTGCAGACGTGGCAGACCAGCCGCTACCTGGAGACCTGAAGATGATCAGCGAAGGCGGATCGTACATCAAGAAGAACGGCAAGCTCGACCGCGTCGAGCAGACCAAGTGGCCGGAGGAGAAAGACGCCCTGGTCAAAACGCCACCGGCCGCTGAAGCCGACCCGAGCGCCGCGAAGGGTGCCGGCAAAGGCAATCCCGGCAACAAGGAGGCCTGACCATGCCGCGTTTCTTCCGCAATCGCGCGATCACCGCGAAAACCGAAACCGTCTATGGCGACGATGCCGCGCCCACCGGCGCCCTCAACGCCATGCAGATGACCAACGTCGTCTTCAACCCCTCAGTCGGCCAGGAAGAAAACCGCGATCTGGTTCTGCCCGGGATGGGCCACCAGGGCGTCATTCTGACTGGCAGCTATGCCACGCTTTCTGGTGAGGTCGAGATTGCCGGCTCCGGCACGGCCGGAACGGCGCCAGCCTATGGTCCGCTGCTTCGCGCGTGCGGCATGGCCGAGGTGGTCGATGCTGGCGTTGACGTCCAGTACACGCCGGTCTCCTCGCTGCATGAAAGCGCGTCGATCCATTTCAACGCCGACAAGGTGCGTCACGTCCTCCTTGGCGCGCGCGGCACCTTTACCTTCCAGCTGACCCCGCTACGGATCCCGCGCTTTGTCTTCACGATGACCGGCCTACTCGGCACGATCACCGACACCCCGTTGCCGACGCCGCTCACCCTTACTGGCTTCAAGCGGCCGGTACCGGTCAACAAGGCCAACACGACGTTTGCGCTCCACGGCCTTGCGGGCGCATGCGAGGGTTTGAACATCGACCTCGGCAACCAAGTCGAGCCGCGTTTCCTCATCGGCCATGAGAGCATCCAACAGGTCGACCGCCAGATAACCGGCAGCGCCGTCATGGAGGCGGTCACGCTGGCAACGAAGAATTGGTACGAGATTGCCGAACTCGGCACCCTCGGCACGCTTGCCGGTGCGCATGGCACCCAACCCGGCAACATCGTCCAGTTCGACGCGGAAGCGGTACAGATCGGGCGCGTCTCCTACGGCGAGACCCAAAAAATCATCAACAACACCCTGCCGCTGATGCTGACCAACCCCGGAACGGGCGAATTCACCATCACCGTCAAGTGACCGGCAGCGGGCGCACCGCGACCGTTTGAAGTGCCTTTGAAGCGAGGAAAAAGAATGTTCGTACTGGTTGAAACGCTGACGACCTGGTGGCCGGTGAAGGTCTATGAGCCCGACCCGGAGCGCCCCGGCAAGTTCGTCGCGCAGGAGTTCGAGGTCGAGTTCGAGATCCTCGACGATGACGCGGTGAAAGCGCAGCGTGAGGCGCGCGCCGCCGTTCTGGAAGCGGCGAGCGCTGACACCAGTGAAAACGGGCTCGCCCAGACCCAGCAGAAGCTCGACGAGCTGGACCGGCACTATTTCCTGCGCATCGTCCGCAACTGGCGCCAGGTGGTCGACGAAGGCAAGAAGCCGGTTGTCTTCACCGAGCAGATTTTCCTCCAGGCCCTCAAGCGCGCACACATCCGCGAAGCGATCGTCCACGCCTACAACGAGGCGATCGACACCGGGAAAGCCCGCCTAAAAAACTGACCGACGCGGCCGTCGCCTGGGCTCATGCCCGCAACGGCCGCTCCGATCGAAGCCGGCCGGCCGCGATCGACGCGGACGTCCAGCAGCAGTTTCTGGAACTCGGCGTGTCCGTCGAGATCGATCCGCAGAATGAGGGGACTATCGCCGTCATGGCAGCCAACTGGCCATCGCTCGAAGCCTTTATGGAGTGCTCCACGCAATGGCGCACCGAGGCCGTGACCATGGGCGGCGCTGGCGGCATCATGACCCAGATCGTGTTCCTCGGGCTCGACTACAAATCCTGCGAGACCGTGTTCCAGGATCTCGACGCAAAACCTCATGTGTTCCGTGATGTCCGGGCGATGGAACATGCGGCGCTTCCTGTCCTCAACGAGGTTGAGTGATGGTTTCACCTCTGAAGATATCGGCGCGCGTCGAGATCGACGCCTCGCAGGCAAAGCAGGGTGCCGCCTCCAGCGTATCGGCCGTTGACACCATTGGTGCAGCGGCCGAACGGAACACGACGAAAGTCCAGGCGCTCGTCAACGCCTCGGTCGGGCTGAATAGCGGCGCCGCCAACCAGAACGCCCGCGAATGGACTGGCGCGCTGGCGATGCAGGGCAAGTCTCTCGACGAGCTGCGCGCCAAGTACAATCCGCTCTTCGCCACCATCAGCCAGTACAAGGCAGCGCAGACTGAGATCCGCACGCTTCATGCCCAGGGCGTTCTCTCGACCGATGAAATGGTCGCGGCGCTCCAGCGACATCGGCAAGCGGCCCTAGTCTCTATTGACGCGATCAAGGGCCGATCGGCCGCGATGGCCGAGGAGGCCGCAGCGGCGGCGGCTCTTGCTGAACGAACCGACCAATTGCGGTCGCGCTTCGATCCCCTTTTCGCTGCGGGCGAGCGTTATCGAAAAGCCCTCGCCGATATTGCCGACGCCGAGCGCCTCGGCGCGGTCAGTGCTTCTGAGGCGATCGACGTGCGCCAGAGGGCAACGGTTGCGTACAATGCCGAGATCAACTCGCTTGAACGGCTCGCAACCGCCCGCAAGACAGCTGCGCAAGCCATCGTTGACCGCAATACGATCACGCCCGACCGAGGGCGTGACATCGCCGCCTATGGGACTGCCCTGGACGGGCTGAGGGCAAAGTACAACCCGCTCTATGCCGTCATCACACACTACAAGGCCGCCCAGGCTGAAATACGCCAGGCGCACGCGGTTGGCGCGATCTCCGCTGACGAAATGACAGCGGCACTGCAGAGGCAGCGGCAGGCGACGATGGGGACGATCGACGCCATCAAGGGCCGCTCGCGCCTTGGCGAAGGGTATGACCGTGAGGGCGGGTTCAGACGTCAGAACCTCGGCTACCAGCTATTCGACATCGGCCAGGGCGGGCTTTCCGGCATGCCTCTGGGCTTGATCGCAGCACAGCAGCTGCCCCAGGTAGCCCAACTTTATGCGGGCGAAGGTGGCGGCATCAAAGCCTTGCTAGCAGATGTCGGTAATTTGGCGACCGGCGCCGTGACGGCGATCGGTGCCATGCCGCTTGCGCTTGCTGCTGCCGGCACGGCCGCGATCTTGTACGACCGCAACGTCAACTCTGCCGCTGCCAGGGCGGAAGCAGCGCTTGAAAAGCACGAAGAGGCTCTTCAACGTATCAAGGCATTGTTCGATCAGAGCGGATCGGGTGCAGAGAGGTACGGCCAACGCGCCCAGAATGCGATTAGTTTCGCGGCTAGAACGGATCGCCGTAACCTCGAAGAAGCGCTTGCTGCGCAGACAAAGGCGGCAGGCACTCAGCTTTTGAACGCAGCTCCGCGCGGCTCCGGCGCCGCCATGACAAATCTGTATGGTCCGTACCTGCCGGCAGTGAACAAATTCATCGCAGAGGCTCGCCAAGGGAAGGGCGATATCCAAGCTCTCAACGATGAAATCGACCGCATCGCCAACGCGAATGAGGCCGACGACAGAATTCAGAAAATCGCCGAGCGGCTTCACGAAACAACCGGCGAAGCGATGAAAACGCTGTCGGCGATCAAAGAGCTGAATGGGGAAGTTGCCCGTACGACTTTGGATACGACGCGCACCGCCGCTGTCACTTCGATGGCGGGATGGCGGATTGAGAACGCCGACGCTCTGGCAGCCGTTCGCAAAATGAGCGCCGCAGAACTGGCCGGTATCGGTGCCCGGTCCCCAACGGAGTTGGCTGAGGCAGCCCGTACGCGTGTCGCTGCCGAGCCATTTGACCCGCGCGTTAGTGATGAGGTCAGGTACGCCCGCGAGAATGCCGCCGCAACTCTTGCTCGCGCCCAGGCGGAGAAGTCTCTTTCCGACGCCGCCGAGCAGCGCAATCGCCAGCTCGACAACAGCATCGAGAGCCAAAAACTGGAACTGTCCCTGATCGGCCAGACGGTCGGCGAGCAGGAACGCCTGCGCATGGCTTTCCGGCTGACATCCGAACTCCAGGCCGAGGCGGCACGCAACAACACCAATGTCAGCGCGGGCGAGTTGGCGCGCGTGCAAGCGTTGTCGGCGGAGTATGGCCGTCTTGCAGAACAGATGGTCGCCCGCAGGGCTCTCGATGAACAGGATCAGGAGATTGCCGCGCTTCGCGTGCGCCTGGCGCTAACCGGGCAGTCTGAAGACGTTCGCGCCCGCGCCATCCGGCATCTCGAAACGGAGCGCCAGCGCCGCGAGATGGGTCTTTCGCTGGGGAGCCGCGAGGCGGAACAATACCGCCAGAAGGAGGAGTTGATCGGGCGGCAAAACGAGCAGCTGCGCAAGCAGGAAGCCGCCTGGGACAAGGTGCGCGGCACGGCGGAAAACTCGATCGACACTGTCGTCGACAAGTTTTCCGAAGGCGACTGGAGCGGCGGCCTGGAGGACATTGCGAAAGACTGGAAGAAAAACCTTCTCCAACTCGGCGTGGCCAACCCGATCAAGAACATGTCCCTCGGCACCAACCACGAAACGCTTGACGATATCGGCGGCATCGGCGGTATGTTCTCCAAGCTGTTCGGCGGCGGGATGTCGACCGGGACCATGTCCGTCACGGCTGCGACGGTTTCGGTCAACGGCGGCGTGGCCGGTCTTCCCGGCCTGACCGACCTGAAGGCCGCTGCTGCCAACGACAATTCCAACGCGATCCCGCTTACGGGCGGCGCCGGAAATCCGCTCGGCTTCGTCGGCAACTACAAATCGGGTGTCGATCCGCGGTTGACGGACATCCTGCAGAAGGCCTCGCAGTCCTTCCCAGGCTACAAGGTGGACGCCATGTCCGGCTTCCGGCCGGGCGATCCGCGTTTCCATGGCAAAGGCCTTGCTACCGACGTCCAGTTGACCGACCTCGCGTCCGGCAAGCTGCTCGGCAATTACCAGGACGCGGCCACCTTCGGCACCTACGAGCGCTTTGCCCAGACAGCGCGCGCCGTGCAGATGCGCGACTACCCGGAACTTGCGGACAAGTTTCGCTGGGGCGGATACTTCGGCGGCGGCAAGGGCAAGTACGGCGCCGTTGACAATATGCATTTCGACCTCGGCGGCGCCGGCATGGCGGGCGGCTCCTGGGAGGGCGGTCTTACGTCCGCACAGCGCGCCCTCTGGCCCGGCATCGAGAGCAAGGGCAATGCGGCCGTGGCCGCTCTGGACAAGGTCGCCAAAACCTCATCGCTCGCCTCTGAAGGGCTAGGCGTGATGGGCACCGGAATGGGTGAGTTCGGCAAAGATCTTACGAACTTCTTTCCGGCTGCCCCTGGCGGCGGTAGCACTCCGGGCGGTGGCGGCGGGTTTCTCGGTTCTCTCTTCGGCATGCTCTTTTCGCCGCAGTATCGCATCGCAGCCGGTGGCGGCATCGGTCTCTATGCAAAAGGCGGTATTGCGGATCGGGCCTCCATCTTCGGCGAAGCCGGACCCGAGGCGGCTGTACCACTGCCCGATGGCCGCTCCATTCCGGTTACGCTCAACGTTCGGCAGGCCTATCAGAGACCGCAGCAATCCATGGGCAGCGGTGGCGCCGGCATGAAATTCGTCATAGAGAACCGGGGCTCGACGCCGGTCAAAGGCGAAGTTCAGGAGGAGACCGACAGTCACGGCCGCCGCCAGTACCGGGCCATTCTGGACGATGCCGTGTCGGCCGAATTGGCACGGCCGGGCAGCAGTAGCGGTCGGACGCTGCGTGCCATGGGCATGCCGTCCTTTGGAGCGCGGCGCTGATGTTGGTATGGCCGCCCGAACTCCCACGTCCCAACCGTGAAGGCTGGAACCCGTCGCTTCAGGATCCGCGCACCGATCGCGCGGCCGAGGCCGGCCCGGCCTTGCCGCGCCTCAATTACTCGGTCGTGCCGCGCCATGTCCGGCAGGTGATGACGCTAAGCCGCGACCAGAAGGCCGTGTTCGATAAGTTCCTGGAGCACCATACGCGTTTCGGCAGCCTGCCGTTTTTGATGATCGACCCGACGACGGACGGCTGGCCGGCGCTGATGTCCAACGGGCAACCGATGTTGCATAGCGATGGCCGGCCGGTGCTGTTGGCCCGCGTCAAGCGCTGTTTCTTCGGCAAGCCCATGCCCAGCGAAACGATTGTCGGAAACCGCTTCAATCTCGCTTTTACGATCGTGGTGCTGCGATGAGGCGCTATTCGTTTCCGGCACGCCAGGCACATCGCGGCGAGTTCTCCGACGAGGAGTTCGCGGTGCTCTTCATCATCGAGCATCCGGACATGGACAAGACGATCCGACTGTCATCGCACCCGACGCATGACCTCTCTTTCGACCCGCCGATGTGGGCGACCTATTCGACCTGGCGGACGGCAAACCCGACGGTCGACCCGTTCGTGTACCTGCCGATGGAGACGAACCTGCCCTCCGACCAGGAAGACGCGCCGGCATCGGGCAACATCATCGTCGTCAACTCGACGCCGCAGATCGCCAAGCTTCTGCGCAGCGTCATCGACCAGGCCACCCTGCATTTCGCGATGGTGCGGGCGGCGTCTCCCGACCTTATCGAAATGCAGATGTCGGACCTGCTCGTCATCGACCACGACATCACGGCCGGTGAGGTCACGATCGAGTTTTCGCGCGAACCCACCGAATTTGAGATGGACCCGGAAGGGGTGATGACGAAGGAACGCTTTCCGGGGATGCACCGATGAGCACGCACTGGAGCACCCGCTACATCGGCACGCCCTATCTCGACCTCGGCCGCAGCCTTGCCGGCGTCGATTGCTGGGGCCTACCCTTTGTCGCCTATCCGGCCGAGCTGGGCATCACCGTGCCGGCCTATACCGGCTATGCCAGCACCGAGGAGCTGGCCGAGGTCGACGCGGTGATTGCCGGGGCAACCGGAAGCGAGACCTGGCTGGCAGTCGACGGGCGGCCGCGCGAATTCGACATCGCCATTTTCCGCCTTGGCCACTATCGCCGGCACCTCGGCATCGTCCTGTCGCCGGGCCTGATGCTGCACGCTCACGTCGACTGCACCAAGATCGAGCGCTATGCGGTCCCGAAATGGCAGGACCGCCTGGTCGGCACATTCCGCCACGCTGAGATGGCCGCGAGGTTCGCGCGATGACCTTGGCCACCATCCCCGTTATCGCCGCACCGATCGCCGATCCCGGTCTTGGCCGCATCCGCATCGTTGTGCCGGTCGGTACCACGATCGCCGAGATGGTCGAGAAGACGCTGCCGGGCTTGCCGGTCGAGGCTATGCAGTTTGTCCGCGTGACGATGACCAGCCGGCGCCGAACCGTCGAGGTGGAACATCATCGCTGGCATAAGATCAAGCCGAAGGCGCATGTGACCGTGGTTATCCGGCCTATGCCGGGCAAGGACAGTCTGCGGTCCATCCTGCAGATCGTCATTTCGATCGCCGCGATCGCGCTCGGGCAATATTGGGGTGCGTCGCTCGCCGCCAGTTGGAACCTGGGCACCACCGGCACGGCGCTGCTCAAGGCGGGCCTCTCCATGGGGCTCAACGCCATCGGCATGCTGGCGCTCAATGCGCTGGTACCGATCGCCAGCCCTGACGGCGGCGAGCGCAAGACGAACTATACGATCAGCGGCTGGAAGAACCGCCTGGAGCCCAACGGCGTCATCCCCGACCCGATCGGCAAGCATCGTTATGCGCCGCCCTTCGCCGTCCCGCCCTTCGCTACGATGCGCGGCGACGACATGTGGATCACAGGTGCCTTTCTTGTCGGCTATGGCAGCAATGATCCCGCCGGCGGCGTGGCGATGAGCGACTTCAAGATTGGCGATACATCGCTGTCAGAGTTCGACCCCGACACCTACATTCTGGAAGTCCGCGAAGGCTTGCCCGACGACGATCCGCTTAGCCTCGTGGCCTTCACAACGTACCAGGAGCCGGTCGGGGCCGAGCTGACGCGTCCTTTCCCGCGCGACGAGAAGGGAGAGCCGCAAAAGAACGACCCGACAATAGAGACGCCCGTGGTGCGGTCCACAGGATCGAACGCGACCGGCGCCTCCTTTATCCTGACCTGGCAGGGCGGCCTGGGGCGCGTCGACAAGAAGGGCCGGTATCGTGCCGTCGATTGTGTCATCCGCATCCGTCAAAAGCTGACGGGAACGGTCGAGTGGCAGGAAGTCGAAACCCTGAACATCCGGGCGAAGAAGCTCGGTGAAGGCTTCTCACGCCAGCACAGCTGGCAATTTCCGTCGCGCGGCATCTGGGATATCGAGCTGACGCGGATGACAGACGAGCATCTCGACGCCCAGACACAGTCGCGCTGCACCTGGGAAGCGCTCCAGACGATCCGCCCCGAATATCCGATCAACTCGAAGAAGCCGCTCGCTCTTGTCGCCCTGCATATGAAGGCGACGCACCAGCTCAATGGCACGCTCGACAATTTCAATCTGATCGTATCGCGGCGCTGCAAGGATTTCGACACAGCGACCGGCAATTGGGTCTGGCGTGAGAGCAGCAACCCGTCCGCTTGTTTCCGCTACAAGATGCAAAGTTTAGCCGTCGTTCGGCCGGCGCCGGATAGTGGCATCGACATCGAGACCCTTGAGGATTGGCACGATTTCTGCCGCCTGAAGGGCCTGAAATACGACCGCGTCCAGGACGACAGCGCCAACCACCTGGAGCGCCTGGTCGAGATCGCCCGCGCCGGCCGTGCCGCCCAGCGGCACGACGGCCTCCGTCGCACCGTCATCATCGACCGGCCGTCCAACATACCGATCGACGAGGTGAGCCCGCGCAATGCCGGCCAGATCAGCGTCAAGCGCGTCTATCTGCGCCCGCCGCATGCCTTCCGGGTCACCTTCAACGACGCGACCAACAATTACGAGCCGTCCGAGCGCTGGATACGCTGGCCAGGCTACGAAGGCGAGATGACGATTACCGAGCAGCTCGCGCTGCCCGGCAAGACCGATCCCGTCGAGATCTTCGTCGAGGCGACGCGCCGCATGTACGAAGCCATCTATCGGCAGGACGTCATTACCTATCTCCAGTCGGGCGCCTCCCGCGTCGCGACGCGCGGCGATCATGTGATGATGTCTCTCGACACCTTTGACGAGGGCCAGCGATCGGCGCGCGTGCTGTCGATCGAGGGTCGGCTCATCGAGCTGGACGACGCGGTTACCATGGTCGCGGGCAAGAGCTACGGCATTCTGTTCCGCGCCTTCGCCGACGAAGACGATGACGCCGGCATGACCGTCATGCGTACAGTCGCGACCGACGCTGGCGACGGGCGGGTCCTGCGTGTCAGCGGCGCGGGAGCCATGCCGAAGGTCGGAGAGGCGGTCTACTTCGGTGAGGCCGGCAAGGAGACCTCGCAGATCCTGATCACGTCCGTCGAAAGCGGCGTGGCCTTTTCCGGCTACTATCGCGCCGTGCCGGCAGCGCCCATCATCGACGAGCTGACCGACGCTCGTGAAATCGAGCCCTGGGACAGCCGCGTCGGCATCGAGATCGGCGAGAATTTCCAGCAGCCGGCCGCGCCGCGTTTCGTCGGTATCGATACCGGGTTTGTAGGCACTGGCGACGCCTCCGGCCTCTCCATTCTCGTCGCACCTGGCACCGGGCCGATCTACACGGCGCGCTATGTCCTGGAGCACCGTTTGCTTGGTGCGCCGGGATGGGTGCCGATCAATTTCCCATCGGTCGCGGGCGGTTGCGAAATCCTCAGCGTCTACAGCGCCGGCCAACACGTCCAGCTGCGCGTCAAAGGCCTGTCGCTGACCGGCGTGGAGGGGCCTTATGGCCCGGTGGTCGAGGTGGTGGTGGGCGGCGCTGACCTCGACGTCCCCGGCGCGCTGGACACCAGCACGATTTCCGTGAGCGCGCTGCTCGGCGGCGCCCTCATCGCCGGCACCACGACGGACGACGCCGCCCTCACGCATTTGCAGCTGTATCATTCGACGACGGGCTCGGTGAACACCAGCACCGACGCCGTGGGCGAGCCGGTCGTGGCTTCGCCGTCGCGACCCTTCTCCATTTCGCATGGCGACACTACGCGGACGAACCTCGCGCCTAACAGCACCTTTGACAACGCGACTGGCGTAACGCTGGGCCCTGGCTGGTCGATCGTTGCCGGCGCGGCCAAGCACGTCGGCCCGACTGCGGGCGGGCTCAGTGAGGCAATCCCGTTGAAGCCGGGCAAGTTCTACCGCATCGCGGTCGGCTTGTCGGCCGTCACGGCCGGCACCCTCCAGCTCCAGTTGATCGGTGGTTCGCCGCGTCCCGGGGCAACGCTCGGCGCCAACGGCGACCATTCCGATCGCATCCAGGCCGTCACCGGCAACAATGCGATCAACCTTGCCGCAAGCGCCACCTTCGCGGGCTCCGCTGACAATCTCGCCGTCTTCGAGGAAACCGCAACCAGCCTCGCCGCTGGCACACACTACTACTGGCTTGAGCCGCTCAACGACGATGGCGTTGCGGGTCCGCTGGCAGGTCCATTCATCGTCATTATTCGTTGAGGTAGAACATGGCCGACGCAGGCGTAAGAACAACCAACTTCGATCCGATCCAGCTCGCAGACGAGCTGCTTGCAAACCGTGACGGCTCGACCGGCGCCATACCCGTCGCGTCCCTTGCGATACAGATGGCCGGGACTGGCGCGATCGCCGACGCCCTCGACGACCTGTCCGTCCGCGTGGATGCCGCTGCCGTCAACAGCCGGCCGGTCTACTCGATGCAGCTCGCAACGACGGGCAACGTCGTGCTCTCAGGCGAGCAGGTGATAGACGGTCAATTGACGGCAGCCAGTGATGTGGTGGTCAAGGATCAGGCCGATCAGAGGCAGAATGGTGCCTGGCGCACAGGAGCGGGCGCCTGGGCACGCCTTGCGGCTTTCGATACCGGCGCAGAATTGCACACGCAGCGCTTCTTCGTTCGTTCGGGCACGTCCAATGCATCCATTACCTTCGGCGTGCAGAACCCGACGATCCCGGTCATTGGCACGGACAATATTGTCATTAAGGAGGTCGAGCGCCAGAACACCTCAAAGCCTTCGGCGCTTGACGCTTTGCGCGGCGCGGCGAACGCGATCGCGACGGCTGCGGCGATCAATCTGGATACGGCGACCGGCGACCTGGTGCCGCTCACGGGCAGCGTGACCGTCTCAACAGTCACGCTTGGAACCGCGCGCGAACGCTGGGCGGTGGTGACAGATGCCCCCTTGTTTGTCGTCGGGCCAAGCCTGAAGGGCAGTAACGGCGATGACAACGTCCAGGCTGGTCCGGGCGACCGCATTTTCTTCAAAGGCGAAACCGGCGGCGTCGTCAAATTCGTGCTTCATCCGGCCAATCCGGTTTTCCGCCAAGGCTCAAGCCTCACCAGCCACGATTTGACCGACGACGACGATAATCTGCTTGCGCAGTTCATGGAGCGGCGCGCCGAGTTCGCGGGCTTCGTCTTCCTGGATGATGCCAATCCGAGCATCGACCTGGTTGATGAGGACGACAACATCATCCCTGCGGATTTTGAGACGCCTGCCACCACGCCGAGCAACAATGTCCGCCTCCTGCCACGGCTCCTGGTCGATGGCGATAGCATGGGCGCGCAGGTTTCGTCGCCCGGCCGGACTGCGGCGCGCGGATGGATGTTCTGGCTCCAGCTCGCGACGGGCGCCCGTTTCGATTTCCAGCCCGGCTACAACTTCGCCAAGGCAGGCGACACCAGCGAAGACATGCTGGCGAGGATTTCCGGCATTCTCTCGGCGCCTGCCGCAAGGGTCATCAACATCATCCAGACGAATGACCGTACGCCGGGATCGGCGACGGCTCCAGTGTCCCCGGTCTGGCCTGCCACACGCACGCAGGCCGCACTGAAGAGCTACCGCAATCAGCTTCTTAGCTCCGGCAAGGAAATAGCCTGGATTGCCACTGTCCCGCGTGGGGACGGCCTTGGCAGGCCCTACAGCGCCGGATTGGCGGGCGACAATCTCGCACACCAGTTCGCCATGCGGCGTTGGTTCCTTGATGATGCGGCTTTGGCTGGCGTTGAGGCGATCGACGTCTGGCCGGTGCTGGCAGACCCGGCCTTGACGACCGGCAAGGCGCTGGACACCGATCTGCACGACGGCTTGCACGGAGGGCCGCGTTGGGCTCGCAAGATCGGCTTTCGGGCGGCGCCGTATGTCATGAGCTGGTTCCCGCCGCGCCCGCGCCTTGTCGCCTCCAACGGTGACCTCTACGCGGCCGGCAATCCGCGCGGTGCTCTCAATGCCAATCCCATGATGCTGGGTTCTGGGGGCACACTCGGCGCAGGCTGTGATGGCGACCTCGCAACGGGCTGGTCGGCCGTTGCCGGCGCCGGGCTGACCGCGCACTTTGAAAAGCGGATCATCGACGGCGTGGAATGGCAGGAGTGTGTCGTCAGTGGTGCCCCGACTGCCTTCAACCCCGGCACCAACCCGGTCGATCCGGTGCCGGTATCCGTCGAGATTTCGGCCCCGCTAACCAATCTCGCTGTTGGCGACAAGTACGAGGGCATCGGCGAAATCTGGATGCTCGATGGAGCAATCGGCGTTCGCGGTTTTGCCATCTACACCACCACCACGACGTCGAGCGGCACAGTCACCTGTGCGGCCGGCGAGCCGAGCCTTGCTCGCGCAGGCACCCCGAACCTTGACCTGTCAGGCGAGGAATTTTCAGGCATCGCACCCGTTCCAGTCAGCGAGCCGCTTATCGAAGTGCCGACAGCAGCGAAAATTGCGGTGGTCATCGCCGGTGCACCGCACGACCCTTCCTA
Organism: Shinella sp. M31; assembly: GCF_049199205.1. Lineage (NCBI taxonomy): Bacteria > Pseudomonadati > Pseudomonadota > Alphaproteobacteria > Hyphomicrobiales > Rhizobiaceae > Shinella > Shinella sp. M31. The sequence goes on from NZ_JBLZPH010000075.1 coordinate 90,160, forward strand.
TCCTGATGTCCCGATCAGCGGGACGTTCCGTTTCCGCGCTGTCAGCGCCCACAAGACAATTTAACGAACAGGAGCGAGTGAATGCCGCGCATTTCCGTACCCAACCTCAACATCCGCACCAAGTCCCGCAAAATGTCCCTGCCTCTGCCCGGCGCACTCGGCTGGTGGTTCCTCTCCGACAGTCTTGAGAGTGCGGTTCGCAACCGCGTACCCGGCATGCCGGATGCTATCGTCTACGGCCTGCCCACGGCGGTCGACAGCGGTAGCGCCCTGGAACTGAAAGGGCTGTCCAATTTCCTCGAAACCGAGATCGTCGGGCCGGTAAAGCCGGATGGCTCTCGTGCCGGCCTGACAATCTTCTGCGTCGGCTGGACGCTCGACACTCTCGCTGACGTTGCCCACCGTCCCGTTTTTGTCGGTGCCGATGGCGGCCTGCCGGTGTTCGAGGATACCACCAACACCGCGATTGGTCTGTTCCTGCGTGTGTTCGCCGCAAACGCTCTCAGCTTGTCGGCTTCGCGCGGCACTGACACGGCGACAGATATCGCCAACGCGGCAAACATTACGGGTGTCGTCAACACCACACCTGCATTGATGGTTTGCCGGATCCCGGCCGGTGCGGGCAACAACACACTGGTCAACAGGACAACCGGCCAGACGGCGACGTCAGCCGGCGCAGCGCTTCCCCATTTTCCGACGCGCCAGAAAATCCGGATCGGCTCCGGCTATGCAAACTATGCCGGCACGTGCCGAATTTCGGAAGTTGCCATCTACCCCGAACTGACGATTGACCAGGAGGACGTGGTTGTCGCCCGCCTTCGCCGCAACCAGCAGCGACGTTGGGCGCGGGTTGTTTGACTCGGAGGCTTCGTCCTCCTTTCAATCAGTGAGAGAAACGATAAATATACTTAAATCGCCAGCCTCAACGCTAAAGGCCAGATTATGCCCGACACAACCGCTTTAACGCCCGCAAAGAAAAAAACGTGCTTTGTGGTGGGACCAATTGGCAGCGAGCACTCGGAGAGCCGCATTCACGCAGACTGGCTACTCGAAATGATTATTCAACCGGTCTTTGAGCAGCATTTCGAGGCATTTGAGGTTATCCGCTCCGACACTATCACTCAGCCCGGAATGATCGATGCCCAAATGATAGGCCACCTCTTGGATGCCGATCTCGTCATCGCCGACATGAGTGAACGCAATCCGAACGCCTTCTATGAGATGGGCATTCGGCACATGACGAGCCGCCCGATAATTCACATGTTTTTGAAAGGCACCGAAATCCCGTTCGATGTCGCGCCATACCGCGCGATCGATTTTTCGAGAATCCATCCCTCGGATATTAGAAAGGCGCAAGCTAGGCTTAAAGAGGCCGTCGAAGCAGTGCAACACCCCGACTATAAGGTGGAGAACCCTGTAACGCGAGCTCGTGGGGTGCAAAAACTAGCAGATGACGCCACACCGGGAATGCAAGTGCTTATTCAACAGATTGCCGACCTGAGCACAAGGATGCATCGGATTGAGGGCACCGAGGATCACTCATATGGCAATGTTCGACGTAGCCTCGCGGACAGACCGGTGTTTCAATCCCGGACGCCGGATTTCGTCTACAGGGTCATCTTCAGCGCCAATTATGCTTCACCAGAACGCTTTAGGATTTTTGAGGAACAAGCTAGGACCACGATATCTGCGATCTTTATGACGGGCGGGGCTAATGTCCTCTTCGTGCCCCGCGACGATGTGGTCGATATTGCGTTCTATGAACCTATGGATGCAGAACCGCGAGTGAGGTTCCGAGAGTACCTCAAGAGCCAAAGAGGGGTATTGGAAGTCACTACCCCGGAACATGCCAAACGCACGTAAACTAACGTGCGACGCTCATTGTCTGCACCTGTAGTGCCTTGCCTTCCGTTTGTCGTCCAGAGGGACCAATGCCCAAGAACAAGTATGGCCTCGACAGAGAAGTGGGCGCAGACGTGCGCAGGCAGTTGCGTCAGGAGGCGGGCTTCGGATGCGTGAAATGCGGGTTCGCAATCGGCGACTATCACCATATTGATCCGTTATTCGTTGACGCGAAAAAGCATGATCCTTCTCGAATGGCCTTTTTGTGCAAGCAATGCCACGGGAAGTTCCACGGCGGTTTCCTTTCGGCGGAAACAATTTGGGAGGCGAAAGCCAACCCAAAAGCCCGGCGGCAAGGGTTTTCGCTGGAGGAGTTTGACTTCCCGTCTCACACTATGAAGGTCCACCTAGGTTCCCTGCTATTTGTCGATTGCGAAAACATCATCATGATTGAGGGCGATCCAGTGATAGCGGTTCGCCCCCCCAAGGAGCCAGGGGAACCGCTACTAATTAGCGCCAAGTTGGTCGATGTAGACGGTATCGTACGGATGTGGATAGACGATAACGTTTGGATGGCCAACGTTGACAACTGGGACGTTGAGGCAACCGGTGGTAGGATCGTCTTTAGGGATGCTCCTGGGCGCATTCGAATCTCAGTATCCAACCGCGATAGAGAGCTCGATTTCGAGCGACTAAATATCAATTCGAGTGGCCATCACCTTCAGTTCGACAAGAAGTCCGGGTTCATCATGAGCACTCGATGGGGTGAGGAGTTCACTTTGGGCCAAGCGACTTTTGAAAAATTCAGGACGGGAATTTTGTTGGAAGGCCCGATTTTGGCTCTCGGTGCGGACGCGCAACCTGGAGCTGGAGCAGAAACGAGTTCCGCTTCGGTGAACGGCAACGTTCGAACGCAAGAGAGAATGCGCGAGATTTTTCAGGCGAAACTACATCATTACGGTATGGCGTACATGGCCGCTCCAGATTTCGGCGGCAGGGAGCCTTCCACATTTACGAACGCCGTCGTTGTCGTACGTTAGTTAATCGCCTTCCCCAACGCCGATGTCTTGATGCCAAAGGCCACACCGCGCGACACTAGAGGTGCCGGTCAAGCGCCCCTAAAATTTTCTGTCCGAAAGCTAGTGCCGATCTGTCCGAAAACTGCCGCCGCGCCACAGTAGAGTGGGCGGTAGGTCATGCCATTACATAGGGCAGCGAAAATCGGGGCAGGCTTAGGCGGGGCTCAATGAGGCTTTAAAGGGCATTTTGACAAGCGGCTGCGACTTTTCAAAATTCGCATTTCTCGTGTCAAAAGTCGCAAAATTCGCGGCCGGCTACAGTCTCAACACGAGACATCCGCAATAACGTCCTGAAAAATAAAGATGATTTACATTATTCAGGGAGAGCGCTATTTTGCATGAGATTTTTGGTAGCGGAGGAGGGATTCGAACCCCCGACACAAGGATTATGATTCCTCTGCTCTAACCTACTGAGCTACTCCGCCGACCGAAGGACGATTGGACCGTGGTCCGTTTTCCGTCCGGTGCGCGGCTTATAAGGGGCGGCTCCTGCGGGTGTCAAGCGACCTTTGCAGGAAAAATCGCTTTGTCCGCAAAGGCCTGGGGAGACCCGGCTTTTCAGGCGGCGGCCGGGGTGGCGAGGATGCGTTTCAGCGCGTCTTCGGCAGCCGCCTCCCGTTCCGAGCGCTGGATGAAGCCGCCACCATAGATGCGGGCGTCCTCGCCTTCGCCGGAATAGAGCGCGCAGGCTTGGCCGGGTGCGACGCCGGCTTCGCCTTCCGAAAGCTCGACATAGATGCCGCGCTCGTTGGCCGCAAGGCGCGCGGGGCGCGGCGGGCGGGTCGAGCGGACCTTGGCGTAGCAGTCGAAGCCGCCGGCAGCCACGGACGCGAGATCGCCGTCGCCGAGCCAGTTGATGTCGCGCAGATAGAGCCGGCGCGTTTCCAGCGCTTCCTTGGGGCCAACGATGACGCGGCGCGAGCGGGCGTCGAGATAGACGACATAGAGCGGCTCGCCGGTCGCGATGCCGATGCCGCGACGCTGGCCGATCGTATAGTGCAGGATGCCGTCATGGCCGCCGAGCACGCGGCCGTCGATATGCACGATCTCGCCGGCCAAGGCCGCATTCGGCTTCAGCTTGTTGACGATATCGGTGTATTTGCCCTGCGGCACGAAACAGATGTCCTGGCTGTCGGCCTTCTTGGCGACGACGAGGCCCATCTCCTCGGCGAGCGCGCGCGTCTCGGCCTTGGAGAGATGGCCTAGCGGGAAGCGCAGATAGTCGATCTGCTCCTGCGTCGTGGCGAACAGGAAGTAGCTCTGGTCGCGCTCGGCATCGACGGGGCGATAGAGCGCGCGGCGCTCGGGGGCGCCCGGCTGTGGGTTCGGGCGCGAGCGGATATAGTGGCCGGTGGCGAGCGCGTCGGCGCCAAGCTCCTTGGCGGTGGCCAAGAGGTCGGCGAACTTGACGGTCTGGTTGCAGGCCACACAGGGGATCGGCGTTTCGCCGGCGATGTAGCTTTCGGCGAAGGGATTGATCACCGTTTCGCGGAAACGCTTTTCATAGTCGAGCACATAGTGCGGGATGCCGAGCGTTTCGCAGACGCGGCGCGCATCGTCGATATCCTGGCCCGCACAGCAGGAGCCGGCACGGTGCACGGCGGCACCGTGATCGTAGAGCTGCAGGGTGATGCCGAGAACGTCATAGCCCTGGCGTTTCAGGATGCCGGCCACGACGGAACTGTCGACGCCGCCCGACATGGCGACGACGACACGGGTGTCTTCCGGCTTGCGATCGAAATCGAGACTGTTCACGCGAGGTCCGTTCCGGTGGTGCGGCCTTTGCCGCTGCGCACCTTGACTTGAGGCCGAAACCGGCCGTTGCAGCGCCCCGCAATGTCGGAGCATCCTTCGTGCGACATATAGAAACTTGCCGCACCGAGAGCAAGAGAAGGCCGGAAACCTCGTCTTTCCGGCCACGCGGGAATTGTACTTCCGGTCCTCAGAAAGGACAGATCACAGCGTGAGGGAAAATCAGATGAGGCGCAGGCGCAGCGCGATCGCGATCGCCTGCATGCGGTTGACCGCCTGCAGCTTGCGGGTGGCGCTCTTGAAATAGCTGCTCACCGTATAGACCGAGATGCCGAGAATGATGGCGATCTCGTCGCTGCTCTTGCCGGCCGCCGCCCAGCGCAGGCATTCGACCTCGCGGCTGGAGAGTTTTTCCCGGCCGGCCGTGACTGAGACGAAGGTCTTTTCCAGGCATTCGAACAGTTGCAGCGCAGCGAAGTGCAGTTCTGTCAGCTCGGTGCGGACAAGCGGCGCGCGCGTGCCGGAAAACACCATCAGATAGGGATCGCCGGTCGTGGAATGCAGAAGGAAGGCGGTGGTTGAGGTCAGGCCGTGGCTCTCGGCCAGTGCGATTGCGCTTCCGGCCTGGATGTTTTCCCAATCGGCAGGGGCAAAGAGCGCGCTGTCGCCCTGGATGGGCAGCTTGGTCATGCCCGCCTCGATGGCGAGCCGGCTGATATGGAACAGCGCCATCGCATCATATTTGCGCACGAGATCGGCAGGCCAGTTGCTGACGAGCAGGCGCTCGGCAAACCGCTGCTGCTCGTTGGCCGGGAAGCGCGAGACCAGGAAGTGGCTGAAACGGAAGTGGTTTGCGCATTGGCGCATGAGGTGCAGCACTTCATATTCGGTCTGCACGGTCTCCAAATTCGCCGTGGACAAGAATTCGGGCGACCAGCCCTGCTGCAGGAGCATGTTGTCTGGATCTCTCATTTTCCGTTTCCAACAGCCGGCGCGCCGCGCCGGGCTCGTGTGCATTCTCGGTCCGGAAAAATCTTGGAGCATCCCTGGGCAGGCAGCGTCAAAAAACGCCACGGACGCCGTATTCCCAATGGAAACAGCGCGCGGAAGAAATTCATGTGGATGCTTCCAGGGAGCTCCGGTAGCATCGACCCGACGCCGCCCCCTTAAATTTAGGGGCGTATTAGCAGCATTTGAATAAAATGGAAATGAAATATTTGCATGGCTCCCATGCAGCAGCCGGGAGTGCGCCTTTTGCCCAACGTAGCGGAAACCAATGCTTTGCGAGACCAACACCAAGTGCGAAGCCGCTCAAAAGATTAGAAAATTGTTAGTGTGCGCTTAGGCAAATCTTAAATGTGGCGGGCTAGAGTTCCTGCATATGGTCTTGAGTTTATGTAGAGAGTCCAATGACCGAACTGATACGACCCCGCGTTAAATACGTCATCGGCCCCGATGGCAGCCCTCTGACGATCGCCGATTTGCCGCCAGCCAACACGCGGCGCTGGGTGATTCGTCGGAAGGCAGAAGTCGTCGCCGCCGTGCGTGGCGGGCTTTTGAGCCTCGAAGAAGCCTGCGAACGCTATACGCTGACGGTCGAAGAATTCCTGTCCTGGCAGTCCTCCATCAACGACCACGGCCTTGCCGGCCTGCGCACCACGCGCATCCAGCAGTATCGCCACTAGACCCATTCTGGATCGAGACCGCAGCGGCCGCGTTTGACGCGGCCGCTGTTTTATTGCGCCTCAATGCGGCTTGAGCTTCATCTGCAAAACGCCGGTCATGATCGCCGATGCCGCATAGAACCAAAGGCCCGGCTGCGTGAAGGCGGAGGCCATGCCGCTCGTCTTGGCCGCGACGATGACCAGCGCCACCAGCATCACATCCATCATCGACCATTTTCCGAGCACCGGCAGCAGCCGGGCAAGCCAATTGGCCTTGCCGGCGCTCGCTTGCGCAGGAGCCGTCGCCTCCAGCGCCATGCCGAAAAGCTTGACGATGGGAAAAACGATGGAAAACAGCGCCACGAGCACGGCCAGCCCGCCGCTCCCCTGCTCCCAGAGCGAGACCACGATATCGATCAGCGACGGTGTTTCATTGAAGAAATAGAGCTTTTCGAACCGGACGAGCGGCAGCACAAGGCCGAAAGCGAGGCAAAGGCTGGAAAGAACCAGAAGGGCGGGAACGACGAGGATCATGCAATGCTTCGCGTTGAAGATCGCCTTGCATAACATCCGTTTCGTTCCGATGCAGCACGGACTGTTCACATCCTCATGACTTGCCGGATTAAGCCGAACGGGAAAGGATGACGCCGACACATCATCAGCGAGGAGCAGACCATGGATATCCGGCATGAAGACAATGGCTCGAAGGGGCGCTATTCCGCTACCGTCGAGGGCCATGAGGCCGAAGTGACCTATTCGCGCGCCTCGCCGCAGCTCATCATCGTCGATCATACCGGCGTGCCGGATGCGCTGCGCGGCAAGGGCGTCGGCCAAGCGCTGGCGGCCCATGCGGTGGAGGAGGCGCGCAAGGGCGGCTGGAAGATCATGCCGCTCTGCCCGTTCTTCAAGGCGCAGGCGCTGCGCCACAGGGACTGGGCCGACGTCGTCAACCTTTGAAACCTTGCGCAAAAAAACGCGAAGAGCCCTCGTGAGCGGTCTTGCGGCCGCTCGCGAGGGTTCTTCAGAAGGCAAACGAAATCAGGCGCGAAGCCGGACCGCGTTGTCCCGCTCTTCCAGCGCCGAAGCCTTGGCGAATTCCGCCTCGGCCTCTTCCAGCGCCAGCTCCGCGGCATCCTGCTGCACCTTCAGTTCCCGAATCGAGACCTGCAGGTTGTCGGATCGCTGCCGCGCCGCCTTGGCGAAGGTGGGATAGGCGAAGTGATTGGGATCGGTAATCCCGGACTTCTTCTCTTCGATGGCAATCTGGCTCTCCAGCTCCTTCGACATCCGTTCGAATTCGGACATCATGAGCTGCAACTGAGACAGCTGCCGTCTTTTGTCTTTCACCTGAAATTCCTTCAGGCGAACTAGGCTCTCACGCGACTTCATACGCAATACTCCCGTGGATAGCGAGACCCCGGCATAAAGGCTGGCGGCCGCCGAACACGATGGCGAACGCTTAACCCGGCATTCCAAATCAGTTCCAAAATGCGGCTCTCACCGCCTGTCGGAACCGATCTTTCCACCCGAAGCTCGACAAAACACGCCGAGCGTTAAAAAAAACCTAGCGAGAATTAATGAATCCCTACCGCTGGTAACCTTTCGTTTACGGGCATCGTTAATCATAGGTTCGATGATTTAAGGCTCGGTAAATACGGTTCGCAAAAAACAAGGTGGTCCGCATTGGTGAGTCTAAAGAGTCGGTTAGCGTTGTTTCTTAACGAGAAAAATTAAGAGACAAATTTTCGATTCACATTAGAAATCAGGAGTCTGCCTAAAATAATTAACAGATCGATACACCTTGCCAAAGTGAATCAGGATTTGTTAACCATTTCGTGGCAGCCTCCAAATCAGGCAACGACTGGATCCGTATCGCGTAGGGGGCCAGGTACCTTGAGCGGCGGAAAAGGGGACAGATATGCGGGTTCTACTCATTGAGGACGACAGCGCGACAGCGCAGAGCATCGAACTGATGCTGAAGTCCGAAAGCTTTAATGTGTATACCACCGACCTCGGCGAGGAAGGTGTCGATCTGGGCAAGTTGTATGATTACGACATCATCCTGCTCGATCTCAATCTGCCCGACATGTCGGGTTATGAAGTTTTGCGCACGCTGCGCCTGTCCAAGGTCAAGACGCCGATCCTGATTCTGTCGGGCATGGCGGGTATCGAAGACAAGGTGCGCGGCCTCGGCTTCGGTGCCGACGACTACATGACGAAGCCGTTCCACAAGGACGAACTCGTCGCCCGCATCCACGCCATCGTGCGCCGTTCCAAGGGCCATGCCCAGTCGGTCATCGCGACCGGCGAACTGATCGTCAACCTCGACGCCAAGACCGTCGAAGTCGGCGGCCAGCGCGTGCACCTGACGGGTAAGGAATACCAGATGCTCGAGCTGCTCTCGTTGCGCAAGGGCACCACGCTCACCAAGGAAATGTTCCTCAACCACCTCTATGGCGGCATGGACGAACCGGAACTGAAGATCATCGACGTCTTCATCTGCAAGCTGCGCAAGAAGCTC